>NZ_AOMD01000016.1 GCF_000336915.1 Halococcus saccharolyticus DSM 5350
ACGAGGGGCCGAAGCTGGATCGTGATGGGGTCGAGACCGAGATCGGCGGCGGCCATCCGCGCGTCACGAACGTGTGATTCTGCGCTCTTCAACGACGGAAGCACGAGCGGCGTCACGCGCTCCGGCCCGAGCGCCTCGACCGCGAGCGTCGTCGCCAGCGTCGAATCGACGCCACCGCTCATCCCGACGACGACCCCGTCCGCGGCCACGTCTCGGATGATCTCGGTGACGAACTCCTCGATCCGTTCCCGGCGGACGGCGAGATCCGATGGCTCCGTCGCGAACGACGCCGTCGGCACTCGGTCGATATCGCTCATCATTTCGCTGCACTCCCGTGCCGTTCTCTCCATGACGGAACTGGGGGTCGCGCCGTTCCGATCTGCAAAGACCATCTTGATATCGTTTCATCCATCGGAGAATAATCGACTACTGTTTCACTAAAACTCTTCTCAGTATCTGTTCATACTCTATTATCTCCTCAAGATTGATTTCTATCAACTCCAATTGATGGGTGATTTGGGTGACGTCCTAGCGGCATTGCTGGAGATGTGTCCGCTACGACCGCAAAACGATCGGAATCAGCTCAGACGATCGCGTTCCAGATCGGGGCGACCACGAAGAAGACGCTGAGAAAGCCCGCGTACAGCAGTACGAGCACCGAGGCGGCGATGGCTCCGTTCGGACGGCTGAGGCTGCGGTCGTTGCGTGCCTCGACGCGCAGTGCTTCGAGCTCGAAGAAGTCCGTGATGAACATCCCGACCACGAGGATCGAGAGAACGACGCCCGAGTGGACTTCGATCGTCATGAGATAAAACGACGCGAGGATCAGCAGGATCGTCGAAGCGACGTGGGCCGGATGTTGACCGATGGCGTCCGCACCCTGCTCGCGTGCGTCGTTGACGTGCGATCGGTGGGCGATCGCGCGCGTGAGGACGTTGACGATCGCGAGGATCAAAAGAACGTACAGGATGAGCGGGCGTTCACCGCTCCCGAGGACCGCGTCGATCGGCCCGAACAGCGAGAGGGGTTGCATGATCGGCTTTCCGATGGGATCGCATTAGAGCCTTTCCCATTTCTCGCCGCTCACACACGGTGCGGGGACGCGAGCCGGAGCGTTCCATCGCGGCCGATCCGGACCGGGCTGCCTGACCTGACGCGACCGAGCGAGTGTCCGTCGACGAACAGTTCCACATCGGCGTCGTCGCGCTCGACGGTGAGCGACACGCCCGACAGCGGGACCACCCAGTGATCGGGATCGGTCGCGAACGGCGAGATCGGCACCACCGCACCCACGTCGGTGCCGTCGACGACTACCGGTCCGCCGGCAGCGCGCGCGTACCCGTGGCTCCCGACAGGCGTCGCCACCACCACGCCGTCGGCGCGGAACTTCGCGAGTTGATTTGCACTCCCGCCAGCCACCGCATCGTGACCGAGCACCTCGGTCCCGGCGGCGACCGCGAACTCCGAGATACTCGCGGGCGCGGCAGTCATCAGGGCGACATCACGCAGCGCTCGCCCGTTCGTGGTCGGCGTATCGACTGCCACCACCGGCCGTTCGCGGATCGGATACTCGTCGGCGAGAAATCGTTCGATCCCGTCCGAATCGTCGCCGCTGGCGAGCGATGCGATTCCGTCGACGTCGACCGGGAGGACGGGAACGTCGACGCCGGTTGCGACGCACTCGCGGAGACCCGCATCACCGACCGCAACGACCGCGTCGTGATCGGTGCCGGCGGTTTCGGTGACGGCGATATCGACGGCACCGGGGGCGACCCCGCCGGCCGCGTCGACCGCGTCGACGATTTCGGTTGCGTCGGTCTCGGGAGCGAAGACACCGACGCTGGTCGACTCACGACGCCTCGCCGGCTCGCCATCGCTCATCGGTTCCCGTTGCACACGGCGGGCCAAAAGACTGCGGGGTCGACGCGATCGGCCGAACCACGGTCGGCACCCGTCGTCGACATCACACCGTTCGCCCGAGTCGATTGGCCGCTTCCCGAACACTCAAGCGAGGGACGGAACGATCGGTAGCGCATGACCCACTGGATCGGTGACGTGTTCACCAGCGATGTCGGCTGGAACCACCTCGAAACACTGGTCGACATCGGCGACCGGATGGCGGGGAGCGACGGCGAACGCCGCGCCGCGGAAGCGACCCGCGACGTGCTGACGGACGTCGGCGCGCGGAACGTACAGTTAGAAGAGTTCGACATTCAGGGGTGGACTCGCGGCTCCGCGACGATCGGTGCCGGTGACAGCACCCGCGAGACCATCGCACTTCCGCGGAGTCCCGCAGGCGAGGTCACGGGCGAGCTCGTGGACCTCGGGTACGGCCTCCCGAGCGACTTCGAGGAGACCGACATCGAGGGAAAGGTCGTGATGGTCGCATCGAACGTTCCCGACCACTACGATCGGTTCATCCACCGCCGCGAGAAATACTACTACGCCGTCGATAGGGGTGCGGCCGCGTTCGTCTTCCGGAATCACGTCGAGGGCTGCCTCCCGCCGACCGGGAGCGTCGGCACCCCCGAATCGCCGATCGGCGAAATTCCCGCGATCGGGGTGAGCAAGGAAGTCGGGTCGCGACTCTCGCGGCGTCGTGAGGGCGAGACGGTCGAAGTCGCTGTCGAGGCCGAGACCCACGACGCGACCAGCCAGAACGTTCACGCCGATCTCGGTCCCGACACCGACGAGGCGGTGTTGCTGACGAGTCACGTCGACGCCCACGACATCGCCGAGGGTGCGATGGACAACGGGGCTGGCACGGCTGTGGTCGTGGAAGTGGCGAACGCCCTCGCAGACCGCGAGACAGAGCTCGATACCCGGGTCCACCTCGTCGTCTACGGTGCCGAGGAGGTCGGCCTGGTGGGATCGGCCCACGACGCCGCCGAGCGCGATCACGATTCGATCACAGCCATCGTGAACAACGACGGCGTCGTTCGTGGACGGACCCTCAGCGCCCACACTCACGGGTTCGACCGGCTCGACGATCTCGTCACCGAGGTGGCCGACGACTTCGATCACCCAGTCACGACGATACCCGAACAGGGCCCCCACAGCGACCACTGGCCGTACGTCCAGTGGGGCGTTCCCGGCTACCACCTGATGAGCGAGACGGGCGACGAAGGGCGCGGGTGGGGTCACACGTTTGCGGACACGCTCGACAAACTCGAAGTCCGGAACCTCCGCGAACAGTCGATCCTCTTGACCGAACTGTGCGTTCGTCTCGCGGACGACGAGTTCGCGGTCGAGCACAAAGAGCCCGAGACGATCGCGGCGGCGCTCGAAGCCGAAGATCAGGCGGCAGGGATGAAAATCATCGGCGATTGGCCCTACGACGAGTAAGTCGGTCCCGGATCCGGCTCCGGCAGAGAACGAGACTTTTTAGCCCGCCGCCACCGGTCACAACCGTATGCGCGACGTGCTCGCGGCGTGGCGGCCGGTCATCGATAGGGAGATCGAGCGGCTGCTCCCCCGCGAGATCGACGTCGAGTACGTCGCCCGCGCCTTCGGCGAGCCGACCTACGAGTACGACCCGGTCGCTATCCAGCGCGCGCTCCCCGATCCGATCTGGAACCTGCTCGATCGAGGCGGCAAACGCTGGCGCGCGGTGGTCTGCTGTCTCCTGATCGACGGGTTCGGCGCGGACCCTCACGAGTATCTCCCCTACGCCTGCATTCCCGAAATCCTCCACAACGGGACGATCATCGTCGACGACGTCGAGGACGGCGCGACGATGCGCCGTGGCGAGGCCGCGCTCCACCGCGAGGCCGGGACCGACGTCGCGCTCAACGCCGGCAACGCGATGTACTTTCTGCCCCTCAATATCGTGGCGCACAACCCCGGCGATCTTGACGCCGAAATCCGACTCGCGATCTACGAGATGCTGATGTACGAACTCAACCGGACGCATCTCGGCCAGGGGATGGACATCCACTGGCACAACGAGCAGGCCATTCGGATGAGCGAGACCCAGTATCTCGAGATGTGTGCGTGCAAAACGGGCTGTCTCGGCCGGATCGTCGCACGCCTCGCCGCACTCATTACGGACCAATCCGACGAAACCGAACGCTGCGCCGCGCGCTACGCCGAGCGGATGTCGATCGCGTTCCAGATCGGCGACGACATCCTCGATATCGAGAACGCCGACGAGGACGGCGGCGCGTTCGGGAAGGCCGTCGGCAACGACATCCGCGAGGGCAAGAAGACCCTGATGGCGATCCACGCCGCAAACGAAGCCTCACCCGAGCGGGCCGCGCGGCTCGAGGAACTTCTCTGGGCCGACGAGAACTCCGATGACGAGATCCGGGAGGCGATCGAAATCCTTCGCGAGACCGACAGCGTGGCCTACGCCCGCGAGCGCGCGCTCGAACTCGCCGGCGAAGCCCGCGATGCCCTCCGCGAGCTCGACATCGACGACGAGATCGCCGACGACCTCGCCGAATTCACCCGGTTCGTCATCGAACGCGACGTCTGAGCGACTGGGACGTGGGCTCGGGCGGTGCGGTTGGCGGAGGCGGGGCGGTCCTGGCGGATGAAGGGCGAGGCCGCTTCGCGGCCGAGGGCTTCGGCGGTGCTGTACGGTAGTCATAGTGGTTGTACCGCGAGCGAACGCAGTGAGCGAGCGGGCCGAGGAACCCCTGAAAGGGGTGACGTTGGCTTTTTCCCCACGTTTTTGCAAGCGAAGGAGCGACCACAGGGAGCGACTGAGCGTAGCAAAAAGTGGATGCGTGGGACCGGATTTGAACCGGCGGACCTCTACAGGACAGCGCCCTCAACGCTGCGCCGTTGGCCTAGCTTGGCTACCCACGCGCGGTTCGTTGGTATCCCTTGATTGGGTAAAAACGCTTCCATTCGACGACCGTCTGGCCGCGACTCACACGCAATGGCTGTTGGTCTCACAGCACCGGCTGAGCAGCCGGTGCTGTCGTCCGTCGTTTGTCGGCCATGGTGTGGATAGTGAGGACTCTTCGGCAATAGAGAGTCTCGATCTAATCGCTACGGTTGTTGACACACAGTCGTGTTTTCCTAAGTAGATTTATTCGAATGGTTGCAGAGAAAAAATCATTCGACTATTACACTATCAGATAATCTATTCTAGGAAACACGATTGATTATGGTGCCATACTAATTTTCAGAAATATCCTTAGACACAAATCTAAGTGAGTCGGTAGTGACACCATATCTGGCATGGAACCGAAGGGCGCAACAAAAACGGTCGGAATTGCACTTGTCGTCTGTTTGTTCGTGGTACTCGGAGCGACGGGGGCCGCACTCGCGGTCGGGCACGACACCACCGGATCGGACAGCACGACACTACAGGAGGAAGAGGAGCGACAATCCACCCATCTGAGTAGCCAGTACAGTCTGGCAGCGAACTGTAGCGATACATGCTGTACGGGTCAAAAGGACAGCGATGTCGTCGATATCGATGGCGATCGTAATCAGGTGCGAGTCAACGCCGACGTAGCGAGTGTCGGTGGGGCTACCGGCGACTGTACGACGAACGCCGACAACGATATCGTCGATATCGAAGGCGATGGCAACGCCGTTCGCGTCGATATCGATTCGTCAGATACCAACGACGCGGATGGAGGGAGTGACGGGGCGAGCGATACGACTGGCGACGACGGTAGCGGTACTGACGGTAGCGCCGATGGTGGGGCCGATACCGCTGGCGGAGCGGATGGTGCAGACGGAACCGACGGAGCTGACGGAACGGATGGTGCGGATGGAGCTGACGGAACGGATGGAAGTGATGGAGCGGACGGAGCGGATGCTACGGATGGAGCGGATGGCGCTGATGGAACGGACGGAGCGGATGGCGCTGATGGAACGGATGGCGCTGATGGAACGGACGGAGCGGATGGCGCTGATGGAACGGACGGAGCGGATGGCGCTGATGGAACGGACGGAGCGGATGGTACCGACGGCACTGATGGTACGGATGGAGCGGACGGAAGTGATGGGGGCGACGGTGGGGACGGATCGGACGGAACGGATGGCGATGACAGTGGAGACGGAACGGACGGTGCGGATGGGGACGACGGGTCGGACGGTGACGGCGGTGAGCGAACCATCGTCGTTGAGGGCAGCGAAATCACCGTCGACAACGACATCAGTGACGAACGAGTGCAGGAGATCATCACTCAGGTCCAGAACAACGTCGACACCGACACGACGGTCACCACCGAGACGATCAATCGGATCGTCAACGAGAACAACATCAACAACACCGATATCAACAACATCGATCTCAGTGATCTGATTGATTTTATCAATGATCCCGACGACGAGACGCCTGGCGATGGCAATGAAACTCCCGATGATGGGAACGAAACTCCCGGTGATGGCAACGAGACACCTGGCGACGGGAACGAAACACCGGGTGACGGCAACGAGACGCCCGCCACCGCCGATATCAGCGTGACGAAGAGCGCGGACACGGACGAAGTCGAGCTGAGTCTTCTGGAGGATGGCGGGATCCTTCAGGCGAACGAACCCGTGACGTTCACGGTGACCGTGACCAACGAGGGGCCCGCCACGGCGACGGATGTGACCGTCGACGACGAGGACGTCATCGCGGACATCGACGAACTCACTGACACGACGGCGTTCCTCGTCACCGGTTCGAGCGCGAGTCAGGGCGATTTCAACGCCGTCACCGGTGAGTACGACGTGGGATCGCTCGATCCGAACGAGTCCGCGACGCTCACCTTCGACGCGCTCGCGGTCTCGACCGACGCCACGCTCCTCGACGATCCGCTCGCGGAGCTCAACGCGACCAACGTGGCCGAACTGGCGACGGTCACTCCTGACGATCCGAACGCCGACAACGACGTCGGCAGTACGGAGGTCACGCTGGTGAGCGTCCTCGGCGGCGGACCCGGGGACCCCGGCGACGGCAACGAAACCGGCGAAATCAACGTCAGTGATTGCCGTGACGCGCTCGTGACGGGCAACTTGACCAACGCAACCGTCGAGCTGGACCTCCTCAACGTGGCCACGGGCGACAACGAAACCGTCACGATCGGCCCGATCGACGGAAGCGAGAACGTCTCCGTCAGCGGCCTCGACGAGGTGGCGAGCATCGATCTCAGCGCGGCAGTCATCGAGGAAGCGCGGCTGCTCGATGCTGACGGCACCGTTGTCGACACCGACACGACCGCCGATCTCGGCGTGTGTGTCGACCTGCTCGGGATCGAACTCGTCGATCTCGACACGGGACTGCTCCTCGATGCCGACGTACTCGACGATCTTGACGATCCCAACGCGACTGCACTCGCCGATCTCGTCGCCGAACTCGACGACACCGAGATCGAACTGCTGAACGAGGCGGTCGACACCGGCGAGATCTCGAACCGAGAGATCATCGATCTCGCACGGGCGTTCGAGAGCGGCGAGGTCACGCCTGCAGAGCTCGACGACCTGCTCAACAATACTGTCGACCAACTCGGGGATGCTCTCGACTCGCTGCTCGGCGGCATCCTCCCACTGGGCGCAGAGCAAGCAGCGTCGACGAACGCAACTGCCACGAGTGGCAGTGAGAACGCATCGGCGACGAACACCACGGCCGGCGAGATCGGAGACACGACGAACGCCAGCACGACGACTACCGGTAGCAACGGATCGAGTAGCCTCGGTGACGCCGTCGGAGCGTTCGGCATCGCTGCGGTCGGCCTGACCGCCAGCGGAATGTTGCTACGGAAGCAGCGACGGGAGTAACGGTCGAATCGACTCGACCGTCTCGTTTTGCGGTTTCACTCGTCCGTGGAGCCGTTCGTTGTTCGATCCTGTGAATAGGTGCGTGTGTCTGAGTGAGTGGCCCGAGACCTTGGAACGGCCGGCGTCTCGTTGGCCGTGGCCGAACTCAGGAACGAACAGCAGTCGATCAGTCGTCGGCGCTCGCGCGATTGCCGTTGATGGCGGGACGAGAGACCTCACGATCAGTCGCCTCGCCCGCGATGTCGTAGGGATATTCGCCGGTGACACAGCCCATACAGAGATCGGCGCGATCGGTCGCGAGCGCGTCGGCGACTGCATCCTGTGAGATGTACGCGAGGCTGTCGGCACCGATCGTCTCGCGGACCTCCTCCGTCGATCGGCTGGCGGCCAGTAGCTCCTCGCGGCTCGCCATGTCGATGCCCATGTAACAGGGTGCGACGATCGCCGGCGAGCCGATCCGGAGGTGGACCTCCGCCGCGCCGACGTCGCGAAGGAGTTCGACGAGCTGTGTCGAGGTCGTTCCTCGGACGATCGAGTCGTCGATCAGGGTCACAGTTTTGTTTTCGACGGTCGATTTGATGGGGTTGAGCTTCAGCCGGACCGCACGCTCGCGCTCGTCCTGAGTCGGCATGATGAACGTCCGGCCAACGTATCGGTTCTTCATCAGGCCCTCCGCGAACTCCACACTGCCGTCGCCCTCGTTCGCGGCCTCCGCGTAGCCCGAGGCGAACGCCCGGCCGGAGTCGGGCACCGGCATCACGACGTCGGTGTCGATGCCACTCTCGTCCCAAAGTTTCCGCCCGAGTTCTCGTCGCGCCTCGTAGACCAGCTCGCCGTCGATCGTCGAGTCGGGTCGGGCGAAGTAGACGTGTTCGAAGAAACACCGCGCAGTGTGATCCGGTTCGACGAGTCGGTGGCTCTCGTAGCCTGCACCGTCGGGTTCGAGTACCACGAGTTCGCCAGGCTCGACGTCCCTGATGAGTTCACCGTCCAGCGCGTCGATCGCTGCGCTCTCGCTCGCGAGCACATAGCCGTCTTCCACCTCGCCGAGACAGAGTGGCCGATTACCCTGCGGGTCGCGGAGGCCGAGCACCCGGTCGTCGTGCATCACGGCGAGCGAGTACGATCCATGTATTTTGCCCATCGTCCGCTCGACCGCGCTCACGAGATCGCCGTCGAGGAGGTTCCGCGCGAGGTCGTGAGCGATCACCTCGGTGTCGCCGTCGGAGGTGAAGGCGTGGCCCAGCCCGGCGAGTTCGTCCCGCAGCGCACCCGCGTTGACGAGGTTGCCGTTGTGGCTCAACCCCAACGAGCCGCTCTTGAACGAGACTGAAAAGGGTTGGGCACAGGAGGAGTCGACGCTGCCCGACGTCGGATAGCGGACGTGGCCGATCCCGTTCGGGCCATTGAGCTCCGCGATGTCGGCCTCGGAGAACGCATCGCCCACGAGACCCATCTCGACGTGAGAGTGTTGCTGGAACCCGTCGTGGGTGACGATCCCCGCCGACTCCTGGCCGCGGTGCTGGAGGGCGTAGAGTGCGTAGTAAATCGGTCGCGCGGCGGCGCGGTCGGCGAGCGAAACCCCGACGACCCCGCACTTCTCGTCCATTTACTCGCCGGCCTTCTCCTGCCAGGCGTAGTCACGTCGCTTCGCGGATTTCCCGAACCCACACGACGCGCAAACTTTCTTCGTTTTGTGGTAGGAGGCTTCGCCACAGCGGCGGCATTTCACGTGAACGGTCTTGTTCTTCTTCCCCTGGCTCGGCGTTCCGGATCCAGTCATGGTGTTATCGTGACGACGTTGTCGCCGCGGATAATCGTTGTGCTCTCGACCGTCTCGACACCGACTTCGCCGGGCGTCGGCGGTTCAGCGTCGCCGCTCGCGGGTTCGAGCACCACGTTCATGTGCTGGTCGTAGCCCGCGAGCGACCCGGTATAAATTTCGCCATCTTTCAGCCGCACTGCGACGCTATCGCCGAGCGTCGCTTCGAGCACGTCGAGCGGACGTCCCTCGGTCATACTGCGTCCTCGTTCGGTTCGACTATTAAGCGTACCGTCACGCGATCGCGTCGATAAGACGCCCCGGCGGTGAACGCACGCTCCGGCGACGAACTCACTCCGACAGCGATCTCACACCTCGACCGCGAACGACTCGTCGACGTCGATGTGCTCGACGAACGCTCCCAGCAACGCCGCGAGCGCGTCGAGATCGTCCGTATCGATCACTTCGACAGGGGTGTGCATGTATCGGTTCGGCAGCCCGAGGTTCAGCGACGGAATGCCGCCGCGCTGGGTGAAGAAGGCGTCGGCGTCGGTCCCCGTCCGCGAGCCGTTCGCCTGGAGTTGGATCGCGATCTTGCCAGTGTCGGCAGCCTCCCGGATCGCGTCGACCAGAACGGGATGGCTCGCACCGCCACGGGTGACGACCGGTCCCTCGCCGAGCTCGACGCCGTTGTTGCGTTTCCCGGGCGTCACGGGATCGTCGGTGGCATGGGTCACGTCGACCACGATCGCGGCGTCGGGCGCGAGATCGAACCCGACCATCCGCGCGCCCTGGAGGCCGACCTCCTCCTGGACGGTGCTGACGGCGTACACCGTCGCGTCGACATCGGCCTCGCTCGCTCGGCGGAGACCCTCCGCAGCGGCCCACGTCCCGATCCGGTTGTCCATCCCGCGGGCTGCGAGCCGCGTTCCGTGGAGCTCCTCGATCGTGGTCGCGATCGTGATCGGATCACCGATCTCGACGAGCTCGCGCGCCTCGTCACCGTTCACGGCCCCGACGTCGACGTGTTGTTCGTCGATGTCGGCGATCTCGTGGTCGTCACGCAGGTGGATCGCGGTCTGCCCGATGACGCCCGACACCGGCCCGTCGTCGGTGTGGATCGTGACGTGCTGGCCGCGCGACACAGTTTTATCCGCACCGCCGATCGAACCGAGGCGGACGAACCCCTCCTCGTTGATGTCGCGAATCACGAACCCGATCTCGTCGGCGTGGCCGGTGAGTGCAACGGTCGGCGCGTCGGCTGCACCCTCGTGAACCGCGATCGCGTTGCCGTAGTCGTCGGTCCGGACCTCGTCGGCGAACTCCGCGACGTACTCGGTCCAGACGCGCTGGCCGCGTGTTTCGTACCCGGACGGGCTCGGTGTTTCGAGCAGATCGTCGAGGAACGAACGCTGGTTCTCGTTCACAGCCACCGTATCGACGCCCCGGGTATGAACCGTTCGGCGTGGGATAGAGTCTGAACGACGAGACGAGAACCCGGCACTGAAAGCCCAAACGAATAAGCCACCGGACCGCGAACGATCGGGGCATGGCAGACAAGCTAACCCTGCTCGAACTCCACCTGCACAGCGAGGACAACGAGTTCACGAGCGACGTCCAGCTCAGCTCCGACATCGGCGAGCTGCTGCGCGACCGTCTCGGGTTCGGGACCGGTGACTCGGAGTCCGACACCGAGTTCTCGACCGACGCCGACGACGAGACTTCGTTCGAGACCGATACTGACGTCGACACCGACACGTCGTTCGAGAGCGAGCCCGACGCTGGTGTCGATCCGCTCGGCGCGGACGGCGGTAGCGGCGGTGCGGTTCAGGCGACCGACGACGAGGAAACGGGCGATACGGTCGTCGAAATCGACGAGGACGTGGCTGACGAGGAAGACGGCGAATCCTCGGGCAGCGCGCTGCGCAAACTGTTCGTCCTCGGGTTGCTCGTTGGGCTCGCGCTGGTTGCGAAGTGGTATCTCGGCGGCGACGACCTCGAGGACGAGTTCGCGATGGACGACGACGAGTTCGGTGTCGACGACTCCGAGAACGAGTTCGAGGAGCTGTAGAGGCGAAACCCTTTGCCCGGTCGGCGACATTCTTCGGTATGAACCTCCTGCGCAGCGTCAGAGCGGTGACCGAGGCCTCCGGCGATGGACTGATCGATTGGGCCGCCGTCACCGAGGCTGCACGGGCCGCCACCGATGCGGGTGATCTCACGCTCACCGCCGACGAGCGGTCGGGCTACGCGGCCGACGTCCGCGACGCCCGAACCCGGGTTCGGGAGGTCGCTGGCGTCTCCTTCGATCTTCCCGACACCATCGAGGTCCAGCACCGCCATCACTGGATCGACGCGAACATCGCGACGTTCGAGCGCATCATGGGAACGCTCGACATCAAGGGGCGGACGCTGGCTCCCGGTCTCGCGCGGGTGGCGAACACCGGTTCGATGACCGTCGCGCTCGCCTTCCTCGCCAACAACGTGCTCGGCCAGTACGATCCACTCCTCCTCGCGGAGGGCGACGATCGGGGTGCGGGAGACGGATCGAGCGACGCCGACGACCACGCGCTCTACTTCGTCCATCCAAACATCCAGCGGGTCGCCGAGGAGCTCGACGTCTCGCACGCACGATTTCGACGCTGGATCGCCTTTCACGAAGTGACCCACGCCGCGGAGTTCGGTGCGGCTCCGTGGCTCTCCGACCACCTCGAAGCCAGGATGGAGCGGGCGGTCGACGCACTCGGTGAGGGGAGCCTCGACCGCGAGGCGTTCCGCGAACTCGACGCCGCGATGACCGCGGTCGAAGGATACGCCGAACTCCTGATGGATCGAGCGTTCGACGACGAGTACGCGGATCTCCGCGAAAAAGTCGAGGCGCGACGGCGGGGCCGTGGGCCGGTCTCCCAGCTCGTTCGACGACTCCTCGGACTGGGGATGAAACGACGGCAGTACGAGCGCGGGAAAGCCTTCTTCGAGACCGTCGCCGACGCCCGCGGCGTTGAGGGGGCGAGCGTCGTCTGGGATCGACCGGAAAACCTGCCGACGAACGCGGAACTCGACACGCCGGAGCAGTGGCTCGATCGCGTGCCTGAGTAGCGCGGTCCGCGGTCGGGCCTGACGATGTTCAGCTCCGGAACCCGAGACCACGGGGGAAGGCGAGCCAGACTACGACAGCCCCGACGACGAGTCCGACACACACCGCGAGCGCAAAAGTAAGAAGAGAGGAATCGCCTTGAAGGGTGATAAGACCGGCAGAGAGCCCGACGAGAACGATAAATCCGATTTTGATGCGACGCGACGCAGTGAGTCGTTCCTCCCGCGAGACGGGGCCGACCATCACCGCTCTCCAGTTCCGCCGGTGGCGGTCGATTCCCTCGTGGTGGCCGAACCGCTCGTCGTATCGGCGTCGGCGGTGCTCACGTGCATTCCGACGAACTGCCAGTCGTCATCGTCTCGGCGGAGCGTGCCGTTCCACCGCGTCTCGTGTTCACGGTGCTCGCCGTCCTCGGTGCTCCGCCACGCCATCAGTACGTCGTCACTGAACCACGCGGTCGACTCGTGTTCGCTCACTCGGAGTTGGCGGCTCTCGACGGTCCAGTCCTCGGTCGTGTCAGTCTGCTCGCGGAGGCTCGCCCTGATTTCGTCGTAGCCCGCAAGCTGGTCGGTGATACCGAACTTGACGATTGATTCCGACGCGGCGAAGAAGGGATACAGTGGATCGCCCGCCCGGAGCGCGTCGTAGTACGCCTCGATCGTGGCTTCGGCGGTCATACTGGTCCGACGCCGTCGTGGGACTTACGCCTACTGGAACCCGTGGTTGGTTTCGTTCTCGTCGACGAGATCGTCGAGTTCGGCGTCGAGCAGGCGTTCGGCCTCCTCGAACTCGTCGGCGAAGTCGTCCAGCCCGTCGGGGCGGTCGTACTGGTCGTACTCCATCGGGCCGTAGGCGGGGCTGTCGAGCGCGCCCATCACGTCTTCGAAGAGTGCGTCGGGGGTCGTCGGCGCGTCGGCGTGCGTTTCGAGCACGCTTTCGAGCTTCGTCGCCGCTTCCTCGGCTTCGTCCTCGTCCGCCATCGGTGACTGGACGCCGAACCGGCCCGCATCGCCCTCAGGAAAGAGGGGATCGAGACCGTCGTCGATCCGTCGGGCGAGTCGAGTGCCAACGCCCTGCACCTCGAAGGGGTTCTTGGCGTAGGTCTTGAGCTGAAAGGCGCCCGCCGAGGGGTGGCCGAGATACATGTCCTCGCCGATCCCCCGGTCGCGATCGCCCGCGATCGCCCGCCAGCCGCCGGGGTCGGCCCCCGAATCAGTCACCTCCTCCAGGATGTCCTGCCAGTCGCGAACGCGCATACCTCCTCTATCGGCGTGGTCCGTATCAACCCACCGCTCGCGTCTCGATGTCGGAGTCTCGACCCTGACAGTGGGGCGATAGCGGGGCGGTGGCGGTGCGGGCCTGGTGGATGAAGGGCGAGGCCCGCGGAGCGGGTCGAGGGCTTCGGCGGTGCTGTGCGGTTGCGGAGAACGCTAGCAGCCCTACCGCGAACGAGCGGAGCGAGTGAGCGGGCCGAGGAACCCCCAAAGGGGGTGACGATGGCTTTTGATCCACATTCTGCCAGCGGAGCGAGCGGTAGCGAGCGGAGCGCAGCAAAAGGTGGGTGTTAGTAACTGCGAACCTTCGGCTCGTACTCTTTCTCCTCGCCTTCGAGGATCACCGGCTTGTAGTAGAGGTCGGGCGCGCCACCGTTCCACGCGAGCATCGAGTGTTTGATCCACTCCTCGTCGTTGCGGTCCTGATAGCCTTCGCGCCAGTGTGCGCCCCGGAACTCGGTGCGGGCGAGCGCCGAGAGGGTGATGGCCTCGGCGAGGTCGATCAGGTTTCTGGTCTCGATGGTGTGCTGGAGGTCGGTGTTGAACGTGCGAGAGGGATCGTCGACGTAGACGTCGTCGTAGGCCTCCCGCGCCGCGCGGATGTCCTGGAGCGCCTGTTTCAGGCCCTCCTCGTTCCGGAAGACGTTGACGTTCTCGGTCATCGCCTTCTGGAGGTCGGCACGGATTTCGGCGTGCTGGCGACCCTCGTCTTTCTCCATCAGATGCTCGATGCGAGCGCGCTCGGCATCAAGTGCACGCTCGACAGTCTCGTCGATCCCGACGAGCGCTGCGCCGCCGTCAGACTCCGTCTGACGAGATCGGGCGTCATCGGACGCCCGACCGCTGTCGGTCGCGGTCGAGCCGTCGTCCGAGGTTCGGCCGCCGTCAGCTGCGACATCGTCGGGCGTGTCGAGCGCGCCGGGTGACACCGGGCTGTCGTACTCGGCGCGCTCGATACTCGCCGAGGGGCCGGTCTCGATCTCGGCGGGCTCCATCTCCTTGCCCGCGGCGTGGCGACCCGCGCGCGCCCCGAAGATGATGAGTTCGGGCAGTGCGTTCCCGCCGAGTCGGTTCGAGCCGTGGACCGAGACGCAGGCGCACTCGCCGGCGGCGTAGAGGCCCGAGATACAGGTCTCGCCGTTCTCCGAGACTTCGATCCCGCCCATCTCGTAGTGCTGGCCGGGTTTGACCGGCATCGGGTCGTCGAGCGGATTCACGCCCTCGAAGTCCTCCGAGAGGTGGATGATGTTCTCCAACCTGTCGGTGATGCGCTCCTCGCCGAGATGGCGCATGTCGAGCATGACGTGGTCGTCGTCGAACCCGCGACCCTCGTTGACCTCGGTGAGCTCGGCGCGGGCCACGACGTCCCGGCTGGCGAGTTCGCCGTCGTTGTTCGCGTACCCCTCTTCGAACATGAAGCGCTCGCCCTCTGTGTTGTAGAGGATCCCGCCCTCGCCACGGACTCCCTCGGTGATGAGCACGCCAGTCGAGGGCAGCGTGGTGGGGTGGAACTGGACGAACTCCATGTCTTCGAGGGGGACGCCCGCACGGTAGGCCATCGCCTGGCCGTCGCCGGTGTTCGCGACCGCGTTGGTGGTGTGATCGTAGACCTGGCCCGGCCCGCCGGTCGCGAGGATCACGCCGTTGCGGGCTTTGAATCCCTCGACCTCGCCAGTCTGGACGTCGTAGGCGATCGCACCGTGACAGACTCGCTCCTCGGGATCGTCGTGATCGGTGACGGCGAGCTGGGTGACGTACCACTCGTCGTAAACCTGAATGCCACGTTTGACGACCTGCTCGTACATCGTGTGGAGCAGGTGATGGCCCGTCTCCGCGCCGGCGTAGGTCGTCCGAGGGAACGAAAGTCCCCCGAAGGGACGCTGGCTCATCCGACCGTCGTCCTCGCGGGAGAACGCCATCCCCCAGTGTTCGAGCTGGATGACCTCGCTCGGGCTCTGCTGGCAGAGGGTCTCGATCGCCGGGGCGTCCCCGAGATAGTCCGACCCCTTCATCGTGTCGTAGGCGTGATCCTCCCACGAGTCGCCGTCCCGAAGCGCGGCGTTGATCCCGCCTTCGGCGGCCCCGGTGTGGCTCCGTACGGGGTGGAGTTTCGAGACGAGCGCGACGTCCGCGCCCTCCTCGTGTGCCGCGATCGCCGCGCGAAGGCCGGCACCGCCCGCGCCGACCACGATGACGTCGTGTTCGTACATTGCTCGCTCTTGTACTCCCCTTTGACCCATCCCCCTATGAGGGTTTGCTTCGAGGTCGTCTCTGGCCGGTGTGTTGATCTCGTTGCTGAACGCTACGACGTGTCGAACTGAAAATCGAACAACCGAACGGTCGTCTTCGTTACCAGAACTTCAGGTTGTCTTTGACCGCTTCGCGCTTCATCTCCTGAATATGCTCAGTAAGGGGAATGTCCTTCGGGCAGACGTCGGTACACGAGAACTGGGTCTGACACCGCCAGACCCCGTGTTCCTGCTCGAGGATGTCCATCCGGTGTTTTTTCAGGTCTTCCTCCTCGCGCTCGTCCATCGCGAACCGGTAGGCCTTGTTGATCGCCGCCGGGCCGAGATACTGGTTGTCGCCCGCCGCGATGTTACAGGAGGACTGACACGCGCCACACCAGATGCATCGCGTACTCATCTTGATCTTCTCGCGGTTCTCCCGACTCTGGCGCTGTTCCTCGTCGTCGGGGGTGTCGCCCTGGAAGTACGGCTCGACCGCGTGCATCTGGTCGTAGAAGTGCTCCATGTCGACCACGAGGTCCTTCTCGACCTCCTGGTGGGGCAGTGGCTCGACTCGCACCGGGGTGTCGAGGTCCGCGACCTGGGTCTGACACCCCAGCCGCTGTGAGCCGTTGATGAACAGGGCGTCGGAGCCACAGACCGCCTGACGACACGAGTGCCGGAAGGTGAGCGAGGAGTCGTAGTGATCGCGCGCGTACATCAGCGCGTCGAGCACCGTCATCCCCTGCTCGAAGGGGATCTGGAAGTCGTCGAACCGTGGTTCTTGCTTGGCCTCGACCTCGGGATCGTACCGGAACACCTTGAGGGTGATCCGGTCCTCGTCCTCGCTCGCGGCCGCCTCGGAGCGCTGCTGGCGTTCGGCCTCGGCGGCGCGTTTGCGTTCGAGCCGTCGGTCCTGGGCTGTCCCTTCGGTTGATTCGGCTTCGGGTTCGGTCTCGCTCTCGGTCTCCTGCTGTGGGATTTGCGTGCTCATTGTCGGTTAGAAACTCACGTCCATGCCATTCATCGCCAGCGCAACGCGGATGCCCTGAACGACGAGGAGTACGCTGGCGGCGACGAGCACCGCCGCCACGGCCTTCTTCTGGGTGCCGTCGAGACCCTGGTTCACGAGGGCGTTGTAGACGCCGTTGACGCCGTGGAAGGTCGCGGTCACGAGGAAGAGCACCATCGTGGTGAAGTAGCCGACCTGGCTCATTCGCGCGGTCGTCCCGGCGAGGGTGATCTCGTAGGCGTGGTTCACGAAGTGCAGCAGCATGAAGTGGAAGGCAAGCACCACGATCAGGAACGCCGCGGTCACGCGCTGGGCGAACCACCGCCAGCCGCGCCGGTCGAACGAGGAGTAGCGCTCGGCCATCTCAGAACGCCCCCGTGAGGAACGTCGGGACGCTCGCGATGGCGATCGCGCCCGTGATCACGAGCGATGCGTAGAAACTCTTGTCCTGCGCGTCGAGGCCCACCCCGAGATCCACGAACAGGAGCCGGATCCCGTTGAGGATGTGAAAGACTGCGACCGCGAGCAGGCCGACTTCGAGGATGCGAACGAGCAGGAGTGCTTCGAGTCCGCCGAGCGTCTGGTTGTACATCGACGCGCCCGAAATCGCCGTGCTCAGGACCGCGATATGGGTGAACAGGTAGCCGATCAGCACCCAACCGGTGAACTTGTGAAAGATCCACGCCCACATCCCGGCCGAGAACTCCCGCCACCGACCGAAGTCCTCGACGAGACCCCGCTCGTACGACTGACTCATGTACTCGGAGCGTAGGACCGATCCGGTATAGTCGTTACGTACCCGGACGCACGTGCCGTCGTCTGACCGACGTTTCTCCCTGCTGGTGGCTGTTCAGACCATCAGTCGGCGTGGTTCTCTCGTCACGACTGCTCGCGTTCGAGCGCGCGCCGGGTCGAGGCGTCGAGTTCGACGAGGTGACACACCGGGTTGCCCGGGTACACGAGCGGGTTTTCGAGTACGCCGACCAGCAGTCCCGTGAACGGTGCTATCACGGTTTCGCTCTCGGTCTTGAACGGATCGGTGATCGTACAGACCGATTCGCCTTCCCGCACGAGGTCGCCGCCGTCGTAGTGCATGTCGACGAGCCCACCGACGTCGGCCCGGAGCCACGTCTTTTCGGACGCCCCGTCGATGACGGTGCGCCAACCGGGCCACCGGACCGCGTCCGTCCGCCGGAGCCCGAACTCCGCGAACACGCTCTCGACGCCCGCGAGTGCGCGGTCGATCAGTTCGCGCTGGAACCGGTGGGCTTCGCCCATCTCGACCGTGACCGTGGCCGTCTCCCGCTCGGACGCCTCGCGTCGCAGGGTTCCCTCCGGACCGGCTCCGTCGATCACGACGTTCGAACCGAACGCTTTCGCCACCCGTTCGACGCCTTCGCTATCGGTGTCGGCCCGGACGTGGAGCATGTTGGTCCGGCCTCGGGTCGAGGTGTGGAAGTCCAGGCCGAAATCGCCCGGCTCGACGAAGTTTTCGAAGATCCGATTGGCCATTCGGCGGGCACTGGTCCCGGTCTCGCTCCCGGGGAACGACCGATTGAGGTCGCGGTCGTAGATCGGGAGATACCGTTGCTGGGCGAGGAATCCGGGGACGTTCAACACTGGGAGACAGACCAGTGTTCCGTGGAGATCGGTGTGATCCCACTCGTGGGCCACGGTCCTGACGACCTCGACGCCGTTGAGTTCGTCGCCGTGGGCCGCCGCGGTCAACACCGCGGTCGGTCCCGGCTCCGTTCCGTTGACGACGGTGACCGGGATCCGGACTGGATCGCCCATGTAGGTCTCGCTGATACCGTACCTGATGTTCTGGGTTTCGCCAGGCGCGACCTTCCCGCCGTCGTAGGTGAAGGCCCCCTCGTGACTCATCACCCTCGCTCCGTCAGCCGAGGATAAAACCCCCGCGTCCCCGCCGTCCGCCGCCAACCACTGGCCACAGGTCGCCGATCATGGCCACAGATCGCCGTTCGTCGACCGTCACCCCTCGCACGACGAAACGCCACAGCTTTCAGCGGAGCGCGGCGATCGAAGGCCATGACGAACGCCGACGATCCCGTCCGGGTGGGGGTGTTGAGCCTCCACAACAGCAAGGAGACGAAGGCCATCCTGAACGCAGTCGAGGACCTCGGCCACACGCCGGTGTGGCTCCGGCGGGAGAACACCGCAGTTTCCATCCGCGACAGCGAAGTCGGCGTCGAGCCCGAAATCGACGTGGTCGCGAACCGGCTCCTGCTCTCGAACACCGAGGAGCCCGCCGAGGGGCTCGGGCTCGCGGCGACGTTCGAGCGGATCCGCCCGATGCTGAATCGTCCGGGACCCACGCTCACCGCGATCCACAAGTTCGCCACCGCCGCGCGGCTCGCCGACTGGAACGTCAGAGTGCCCGATGCGCTGCTCGCGCTCTCGAACGATCGGCTGAATCGCGGCCGCGAACAGTTCGGCGACGTCGGGGTGTACAAGACCGCTATCGGCACCCACGGCGGCGGGACGTGGAAGGTCGATCTCGACGAACCCGTAAACCCCAAAGTCGGGAATCGCCAGGCGTTCCTTCAGGAACTCATCGAACGCGACGCGACCGAACACCGCGACCTCCGGGTGTACGTCGTCGACGACCGGATGGTGGGCGCGATGCACCGCTACGCACCCGAGGGCGACTGGCGGACCAACGTCGCTCTCGGCGGGGCGGTCGAGAACGTCACCGACGACATTCCGGACGAAGCCAGAGAGACCGCGCTCTACGCTGCCGACGTGATGGATCTCGATTACGTGGGCGTCGATCTCATCGAAGGAACGGATGGCTGGCACGTCCTCGAAATGAACCCGACCGCGGGGTTCAAGGGGCTCTACGAAGCCACCGGAAAGAGTCCCGCGCCCTACATCGCGAAGCTCGCGATCGAGCGCGTCGGCGGGGAGGTCGACGACGACCGCGTGGCGGAGATCGCGACGACGCTCGACGACTCCCGACCCTCCAGCATGCCACGACCTGAACGACCCGCACCCGGCCAGACCCCGCTGATCGGCTACATCGAGGACGTGGTTGTGAGCGGTACCAGCGGGTCGCGATCGGCGCTCGCCAAATCCGACACGGGGGCGACGCGAACCAGCATCGACACCTCGCTCGCGGCCGAGATCGGTGCCGGACCGATCAAGAGCATGACTCGTGTCAGGTCGGGAAGCTCGAAGTCCGGGAAGGCGCGGCCGGTGGTCGATCTCGTAGTGGGGATCGGCGGCACCCAACACACTGTGACCGCGAGCGTCGAGGATCGAAGTCACATGAGCTATCCGCTCCTCCTCGGTCGGGACATCCTCCAGCACTACCAGGTCGACGTCAGGCGGCGTGCCGACAGCGACGAGACCGCAGAGGCGGAGCGTCTCGAGGAGTAGTATCCACCCACCCCGATGAAACTGGATGTCAGCGGCTGGCGATACCGTGTCGAAGTAACTGGATCGTCGTCGGTCGCTGCACCGAGAAAGCGACGCGAACGCAGGAGGGGACGGACAGACGATCATCGCACCTCCCACGTCCCGACTGGGTGGTGGCGGGTCAGTCGGGATGTGTTCGTTCGATTGTCGGAGTAAAAAACCTGTCGGCCGATCAGGATTCGTAGTGTGCCCAGAGGTAGCGGGTGGCGATCGACCGATACGGCCGCCATCGTTCGGCGAGGTCGTGCATCTCCTCGCGAGTCATCTCCCCGTAGAGCGATTCGATCCCGCGGCGCACCGCGAGATCGCCGATCGGGAACACGTCCTCGCGGCCGAGGACGAAGATCAGGTACATCCGACCGGTCCACGCCCCGACGCCACGGATTTCGGTGAGGTGGTCGATCACCGCCTCGTCGCTCTCGTCCGCGAGGCCCGCTCGGGTGAGGTCGTGTTCCTGAAACGCCCGCGCCGCGTTTCTGACGTATTCGGTCTTCGTCTCGCCGAGGCCCGCGTCCCGGAGCGCGTCTGGGTCGGCCGCCAGTATCGCCTCGGGTGTGACTTCGTCGAACAGATCGAAGACGCGTTCGCGCACCGCGGTTGCGGAGGCCGTCGAGATCGACTGGTTGATGATGGTGACCACGAGCCGTCTGAACTCGTTGTCGGCGGGTTCGAGTTCGAGCGGTCCGAACTCGTCGATCAACTCGGCCATCACCGGATCCTCCCTGAGTTCGTCCATATCGATCACTCGTCCGCTGTGCGTTTGACGGTGGCGTTGTTCGCCAATCCGGTTGCTATCTGACCGATGTCGACCAACGAAACAGTGGCGGGCGCACTCGCTGCGTCTCATCTCTCACAGCAGCTATCTGCTCGCCACCTCACAGCAGTCCGGCAACGACGAGCAACGCGAGCGAGACGACGCTTCCGACGAGAAACCACGGCCGCGCCGCCGTCGCCGCGGTCGCGGTTGACGATCCAGAAGACGAGCTGAACCGACGGAACCCGACGAACAGCACGATCGCGAGGACGAACCACAGTCCCACCATCGACAGGACGAGATGGCCACGCCCTGTCGCCGTGAGCGACTCGGCGGTGTACAGCGTGCCGGCGAGGTGTCCACCCGAGAACAGCAAGAGAAGCACCGAGGCGATCGTGAGATACCCGAACCGCCGGGTGATGAGCGAGACCGCCTTTTCCCCGAGCAACTCCCGGCGCGCTGCGGGGATCACCATCCCGGCGATCACGAGCGTGCCACCGGTCCAGAGGGCCGCAAAGACGGTGTGGACGGTCATGACCGCATCGAGCACCGTCGTCATCGGTGCACTCCCGTCTCGGACTGTGGGTCCGTCACATCACCGCCGATCGTCCGACGTGACGGTGTGGCGTCGATTCCGACGGCGATCGCGGCCCGATCTCGTGGGTCGTCCCGAGCACCTCCGTGTCTCATCGCCGGTGGGTTGGAGGCTGGCACGTAAACACCGATCGAGACGCAACGAGCGCCTCCGCGAGGAGGACCGGTGGGGTTAGAACCCTTTACCGAGGAGTTCGCGCGCGATCACGTTCTTCTGGATCTCGCTCGTCCCCTCGTAGATCTGGGTGATCTTGGCGTCGCGGTAGAACCGTTCGACGTCGAAGTCGTCGACGTAGCCCGACCCGCCGTGAATCTGGACCGCCTCGTCGGCCACGTCGACCGCGACCTTCGAGGCGTACTCCTTCGCCATCGAGGCGAGCGTGGTGAGCTGCTCGTCGGTGTTCTCGACGCTCCACGCCGACTTGTAGGTGAGCTGGCGGGCGGCCTCGGTCGTGGTGTGCATGTCGGCGAGCTTGTGTTGGATCGCCTGGAAGTCGCCGATCGGCCGGCCGAACTGCTCGCGTTCCTTGGCGTAGTCGAGGGCGCGTTCGAGCGCGCCCTTGGCGATCCCGACGCCCTGGGCGGCGACCCCAGTACGGGTCTCGTCGAAGAACTGCATCTGCTGGAGGAAGCCCGCACCGCGGGTGCCGAGGAGGTTCTCTTCGGGGACGCGAACTCCGTCGAGGAGAAGTTCGGCGGTGTCTGATGCCCGAATGCCGAGCTTACCGGTGATCTTCTCGGCGGTGAACCCGTCCCGGTCGGCCTCGACGATGATCTGGCTGAACCCGTTGTAGCGGCCCTCGGCGTCGGGATCGGTCTTGCAGAGCACGACGAAGAAATCGCCGACGGAGCCGTTGGTGATCCACATCTTGTTGCCGTCGATCACCCACTCGTCGCCCTCCTTCTCCGCGCGGGTCGAGACCGAGGACACGTCCGAGCCGGTGTCGGGTTCGGAGATCGCCGCGCCCATGATCGCGTCGCCGTTCGCGAGCGGTGTCAGATACTCCTCTTTCTGCTCGTCGGTCCCGAACTCCCTGATCGCCTCGCTGCCGAAGCCAGTGCTCGACACACAGAGGCCGATCCCCGGATCGACCGCGAACAGCTCCTCGATGACGAGGGCAGTTTCGAGGGTCGAGTAGCCCGCGCCGCCGTACTCGACGGGGATACTCGCGCCGAGCATCCCCATCTCGGCGGCGGTGTCGATCAGGTCGTGGGGGTACTTCTCCTCGCGGTCGTACTCGCCCGCGATCGGTGCGATCTCGTTCTCCGCGAACCGCCGAACCTCGTCGCGGATCTGTCGTTGTTCGTCCGAAAGCGCGTAGTCCATGATCGGTCATTACAAACTCCGACGACAAGTACCTTCGTACCCAAAAATAAACTTATAGAAAGTTTCTAAACTCGGCGATCGGAGCAACGATCGGTGGCGTCGTTCCGCCGTGAAGCGACGGGAGGGAAACGTTGAAACCACACGGGCGAGACCAACTAGTGAGTCATGAACGCCGAGGACATCGAAACCATCGCGGTGCTGGGTGCGGGGAACATGGGACACGGCATCGCCGAGGTCGCAGCGCTCGCGGGATACGAAGTCAGGCTGCGTGACATCAACGAGGAGTTGGTTGAAAGCGGCTACGACGACATCGAGTGGAGCCTCGGCAAGCTCGAAGAGCGCGACCAGTTGAGCGAAGAGGAGGCCGACGCCGCGCTCGACCGCGTGACGCCGGTGGTCGAGCTCGAAGAGGCGGTCGCGGACGTCGACTTCGTGATCGAGGTCGTCCCCGAGAAGATGGACATCAAACAGGACGTCTACCGGGAGGTCGAGGAACACGCCCCTGACGAGGCGCTGTTCGTCACGAACACCTCCTCGCTCTCGATCACCGACCTTGCCGAGGTCACCGACCGACCCGAGCGGTTCTGCGGGATGCACTTCTTCAATCCTCCTGTGAGAATGCAGCTCGTCGAGGTCATTGCTGGGGCCGAAACCGCAGAGGAGACCCTCGACACCGTCGAGGCGCTCGCCGAGGGGTTCGGCAAGACGCCCGTGCGCGTCCGAAAGGACAGTCCAGGGTTCATCGTCAACAGAGTCCTCGTGCCGCTGATGAACGAGGCCGCGTGGCTGGTCGAAGAGGACGTCGCCACGATCGCCGAAGTCGACAGCGCGACCAAGTTCGATATGGGGCTGCCGATGGGGAGCTTCGAACTCGCGGACCAGGTCGGGATCGACGTCGGCTATCACGTCCTCGAATACATGCACGAGACCCTCGGTGAAGCCTACGAGCCGTGTCCGTTGCTCGCCGAGAAGGTCGAGGCCGAGGAGCTCGGGAAGAAGACCGGAAAGGGGTTCTACGACTACGAGAACGGCAAGGGTGCCGACGTTCCGACGGACGCCGGGACCGAGGAAATCGAGTCCCGGCTGCTGGCAGTAATGGCGAACGAGGTCGCGAAGCTGATCGGCAACGATGTCGCGCCGGCGAGCGACATCGACGAGGCCGTGATGCTCGGTGCGGGCTTCCCGAGTGGGCCGGCGAAGCTCGCGGACGAACGCGGGCTCGACGATCTCCACGCCACCCTCGACGACCTCCACGACGAGACCGGTGCGGCGCGGTACGCACCCGCCGACTACCTCGGCGAGGCCGCCCAATCGGGCGGGTTCTACGACCGCAACGGTGACGGCGACGAGGTCGCCTTCGAGAACATCGAGGTAAGCTATCCCGGCGAGCAGGTCGGGCGGGTTGCGCTCGATCGAACCCACCGGATGAACACCATCGATCTCGACCTCCTCGACGAGCTCTCGGCCGCGATCGACCGGCTGGAGGCCGACGACGACGTGCGCGCAATCTTGCTCGTCGGCGCTGGCGACCAGGCGTTCTCGGCGGGCGCGGATGTCCAGTCGATGGCCGCGAGCGCTGCCCCGCTCGACGCGATCGAACTCTCGAAGAAGGGCCAGCAGACGTTCGGCAAACTCCAGGAGTGCGACATGCCGGTCGTGGCGGGCATCGACGGCTACTGTCTCGGCGGCGGGATGGAGCTCGCGACGTGTGCGGATCTCCGGATCGCGACCGAGCGTGCGGAGTTCGGTCAGCCCGAACTCGACCTCGGCCTCCTGCCGGGCTGGGGCGGCACCCAGCGCCTCCAGCAGATCGTGGGGATGGGCCGGGCGAAGGAGATCATCCTGACCGCCGAACGCTACGAAGCCGAAGAGATGGCGGAGTTCGGGTTCGTGAACGAAGTGGTCGACGGAGATCTCGAATCCGCGGCGTTCGACCAGGCGGCCGCCCTCGCCGCCGGCCCGCCGATCGCCCAGAAATTCACCAAGCGCGCCATGCTCCGCGGCTGGGAGGACACCGACGCAGGCCTCGAAATCGAGTCCCAGGCGTTCGGTCACCTCGTCAACACCGACGACCTGATGGAGGGCGTCACGGCGTTCATGGGTGACTCCGAGCCCGAGTTCGAGGGGAAGTAAGCCCGGAACGGAACGCTTAAAGTTCGGTATCGGGAACGAAATATTGCAGTTAGCTCCGTTGGTGTAGCCCGGCCAATCATGCGGGCCTTTCGAGCCCACGACCTGGGTTCAAATCCCAGACGGAGCACTTTTCGATCGAATCAGTGCGGAGAACGATCTGCCGTTTTCCGAGAGATCGGTCGACGATATCCACTGATCGAAGAGTGGTGACACACTTCTGAGGCGTCAATTTGCGCCTGGGGGTCTGATACCGCCTCTCGCGGAACGCTTATCCCTGCATGGGGGTTGTGTTTACTCGCAATGGCAACTGGTACGGTCGACTTCTTCAACGACACTGGCGGCTACGGTTTCATTGACTCTGAGGACTCCGAGGAGGACGTGTTCTTCCACATGGAAGACGTTGGCGGCCCGGATCTCGAAGAGGGTACGGAAGTCGAATTCGACATCGAACAGGCAGACAAAGGACCTCGAGCGACCAACCTCAGCCGACAGTAAGTCGGCTGGCGGTCGCACGAACAAACGACGTTACACTCGTTTTCGCGAACTACTCCGGTAGCCACGACGATCCCGAATAGCTGTCCGTGGCTACGAGCGTTGCGACCGATCATCCGACCATAGCGAACCGACATGTTCCGAAACCCTTACTTGACTGACTGGCCAGTTAGCAGCAACGAGTAATGACCGACGAACTCATCCACGCGACCTACACCGCGCTCTGCAAATACGGCTATGCGGATCTCACGATGCAGGACATTGCGGACGAGTCGAGCAAAAGCAAGGCTGCGCTTCACTACCACTACGATACGAAACAGGACCTCCTGCTCGCCTTTCTCGCCGCACTTTACGAGGATTTCACCGAGCGACTCCTGATTCCGGAGGACGACGATCCCACGGCGCGGCTCGTGGCGTTCATCGATAGGGCGCTGACGCCGCCGGAGCGCGACGACCAGCGCGCGTTCCAGACCGCGATCCTCGCGATCAAGGCCCAGGTCCCCTACGACGACGCGTTTGGCGAGCGGATCGCGGAGTTCGACGCGTTCGTTCACGACCAGTGCCGGGCAATCGTGACCGAGGGGATCGAGCAGGGTGTCTTCCGCGACGTCGATCCCGATCGGGTCGCAACCTTCCTCGTGACGCTATTTAATGGCGCACACGTCCGCTGGGTGACTGAGGGGCAGTCGGCCGACGTCACCCGAGAGCTGTTCGTCGAGTACGTCCGGAGCCAGCTGCTCGTCGACGGGGAGGTCACCGCCGAATGAGGATCAGGGAACGACTCGCAAGCGTGTTCAAGTCCAAGGAGGAGTTCGATCTTACCTCCGGTGGGATCGCGAAGCCGCTGTTCTATCTCTCGCTGCCGCTCGTGATCACGAACCTGCTCCAGACAGCCTACAATCTCGCGGACACGTTCTGGCTCGGCCAGTACAGCACGGACGCCCTCGCCGCGATCAGCTTCGCGTTCCCGATGGTGTTCTTCCTCATCTCGCTCGCGCTCGGGCTGTCGGTCGCCGGTAGCGTCCTCGTCGCCCAGCACACGGGTGCCGGCAACGAGGAGCGAGCGGCCTACGCCGCCTCCCAGACGGTCTCGATCGCGATCATCGGCTCGATCGTGTTGGGTGTGCTCAGCTACCCGTTCGTCGACGAGTTCGTCCGGCTGCTCGGCGCGTCGCCCGCCGTCGCGGTGCTCGTGACCGAGTATATGCGAGTGTACGCCCTCGGACTCGTGTTCGTGTTCGGCTTTTTCATGTTCGTCTCGCTAATGAGAGGCTACGGCGACACGATCACGCCGATGCTCGTGATGGCCGGGACGGTCGTACTCAACGTCGCGATCGATCCGATCTTGATCCTCGGTTGGGGACCGGTCCCCGAACTCGGGGTCGAAGGCGCAGCGATCGCGACGGTGTTCTCGCGCGCGGTCGCGTTCGTCGTCGGGTTCGTGATCATGGTCCGTGGCTCGCGCGGCGTGACGATCAATCTCCGCGACATGGTTCCAGACCCGGCGTTCGCCAGGACGCTCTTCCGGATCGGTGTCCCGGCGTCGATCGAGGGTACCGGCCGGGCGATCTCGATCAACCTGATGCTGGTGATCATCGCGACGTTCTCGACGTCGGTGGTCGCCGCCTACGGGATCGGGACGCGGGTGTTCTCGGTCGTGTTCCTGCCCGCGATCGCGCTCTCGCAGGGCGTCGAGACGATGACGGGACAGAACGTGGGCGCTGGCAAGCCCGACCGCGCTGCACAGACCAACCGGCTCGCAGCGAGAGCGATGTTCGTCGGTCTCACCGTCCTCGGGATCGTCTCGTGGATCGCAGCTGACCCGATCGTGGCGGTGTTCACGTCCGACGCGGCGGTGATCGACATCGGCGCGCGATTCCTCCGCTACGTCGCACCGACGTTCGGGTTCATCGGAATCATGTACGCCTATACCGGCGGCTTTCGCGGCACCGGCCAGACCACCGTCGCCGCCGCGATCTCGATCCTCATGCTCGGAGTGATCCGGGTCCCGTTCGCGTGGCTCGTCGCCGGCCCGCTCGGCCCACCGGGCGTCTGGCTCTCCTTCGGGATCTCGAACGTCGCCGGCGCGGTGATCGCGTACCTGTGGTTCCGCCGTGGCGGGTGGCGCTCGGCCGACCTCACCGAACAGCACGGGCGGACGGGCGCGCCGGACACCGCGGTCGACGACTAACAACCGTTCGGCCGCGCTCGCAAAACGGCATCAGCCGTCCAGTTGGTCGTACACCGCTTCGACGTTGATCATCGGCTCCGGGTAGTCTTCATCGAGTTCCACATCATACATCTCCTGTTGTCCCGGCGAGAGCTGCCAGGGTTCGTGACAGGCGTCGGCTGGGAGCGCGTCGAGTTCGGGCAGCCAGTGTCTGATGTACGCTGCATTCGGATCGTAGCGCTTGCCCTGGTCGAGCACGTCGAAATAGCCGTCGCGGGAGTCGTTGCCGACGCCCGCTTGGTACGCCCAGTTCCCCCAGTTCGAGCACACGTCGTAATCGACGAGCCGTGACTCGAAGTACGCCGCCCCCAGCCGCCAGTCGATCCCGAGCGCGTCGGCGAGGAAACTCGCGACGTTCTGGCGACCGCGGTTCGACATGAACCCCGTCTCGTTCAGCTCGCGCATGTTCGCGTCGACGAACGGGACGCCCGTTTCGCCCGCCGCCCACCGCTCGAACGCCGCCTCGTCGCGCTGCCAGCTCTTCTCGATGTCCCTAATTCCCGTCGGCATGAAGAAATCCGAACCGTGCTTTTCGAACTGGAACGTCATGAAATCGCGCCAGAGAAGCTCGAAGACGAGCCAGTACGTCGAGTCATTCGAAATCCGCTCGCACTCGTAGCGTTCGACGTGCTCGTGGATCAGCCGGGGGGAGAGACAGCCGAGCGCGAGCCACGCCGAGAACTTCGAGGAGTAGTCCGCATCCAACAGTCCGTTCCGAGTCTCCTTGTACTCGCGGAGGTGATCGCCCTCCCAGACGTACTCCGTCAGCCGTCGGAGGCCGGCGGACTCGCCGCCGGCGAAATCGATCGCCGCCCGCTCGTCCGGTTCGTGCTCCTCGATCCCGAGGTCGCCTGGTGTCGGAATCGTGCCCGGTTCGTCGCCAGCGCCCTCGGCATCCGAAACCGTCTCGGGAAGCGTGACCGACGTGGGTGCGTCGAGAGGATCGCGCACCGTCGCGCCGTCCTCGACGGTCCGTCGCCACGGCGTGAACGTGTCGTCGATCCGTTCGACGCGCGTCGGGAGGTCTTCGATGTGATACAGCGTCTTGCCCCAGAACCCTCGACTACTGATCCCGTGTTCGTCCAGCCCGTCGGTCACGCTGGCCTCGACGGCGCGCTCCTCGGTCGCCGGCGTCGTGTGGTAATGGACGATGTCGGCTCCGTGTTCGGCGGCGAGTTCCGAGACGACGTTCTCGGGTTTTCCTTGGCGAACGAAGAGATCGCTGCCTGCCTCGCGCAGCGATCCCCGGAGGTCGCGGACGCTTTCGATAAGGAACTGTGCTCGGTAGGGTCCGGTCTTCGCCAGGCCGAACGTCGCCTCGCCGAACTCGCGCGGATCGAAGCAGTACACCGGAAGGACAGTATCGTACTCGTCGACGGCGCGCACGAGTGCCTCGTTGTCGTGGGTCCGGAGATCGGTCCGAAACCAGACGACGGCGGTGTCGGTCATCGCAATTCCTACGCGATGGAGCCACAAGACCCCCCGTCTTCAGGCGAGCCACTCGTCGGGTTTCGTGTCGTAATCGATGTCCGTCGCGGCGATCTCCTCGACCGCCTCCCACGCCAGGTCCTCCGTGGTGAAGGTCTCGCCGTCGTAGCGGATGAGCTTCCCGCGCTCCTCAGGGTCGGGTTCGCGCTCGCGGCGCTTCGCGACCTCGAGATCGTGTTCGTCGATCTCCTTCACGACGGTTTTGAGGTTCACGGGCCGCCCCCAGAGGTCGTAGACACGCTCTAAGGTCTGTTTCGCCTGCTCGACGTCGAGCATCACGCCGTTGTAGTGGTGGGCCAACAGGAGCTCGTTGCGGTTGTTGTAGTTGCCGTCGTGGACAGTAATAGTGGGTTTGCCGAAGTTGGTGAACTGGAGCAGGAGCTTCTTCTTGACGTCCTCGTAGTCCGTCGAGGTCGCGCGGAAGTCCCGCGTCGCCTGGGTGTACTCGTAGGTGAAGTAGTCGTTGTCGTCGACGAACTCCTGAGTCAGGAACTCGTCGATGAAGGTGACGTCGTTGTGGCTCTCGCGGATCTCGAACATCCGGTCCCAGCCCGCCGAGTGATTGACCTCGGCGAGCGCCTCCTCGACGTTCGCGTACCGCGCCCCGTCGAACAGGTAGCGCGAGACGCGTTCGAGCTCCTCGCGGCCCGTGCGACGGAGGAATCCTCTGTTTTGGGGCTTTGCGAGCGAGTAGTGGCGCTCGGCCATTCCCGCCTCGGTCAACACCTTCCACGGGTAGCTACCGACATCGATCTCGCCCGCCCGTGCGCGTTCGAGGGCTTCGCCGTCGATTCGGGGATCGTCGGGATCGAGCGAAGCGAGTCGGTCCGACGAAATTACGTTGACCATCGAATCGGGCGCGAGATGTTCCTGCACGGCGTCGAAGTCGATCACGTCGTGGAAGTTCCGCCACGTGATTCCCTCGACTCGGAGCAGGCGTTCGATCACCTCGCGGCGATTCACGGAGTTCTCGATATACTCCCAGAGCTCCTTGCCGAGCTTGTAGGGATTCAATCCTGGCGAGCCGAGCACGCGCGCCTGGTGGTCGGCGTAGTTCAGGAACTCGTCGGCCCCGGCGAAGGTCTCCTCGCCCATCATCATCGACTCCCAGTACGCTGCCCATCCCTCGTTCATCACCTTCGTCATCCGCTGGGCGGCGAAGTAGTACGCCTCCCGGCGGAGGATTTCGAGGACGTCGCGCTGCCATTCGGTCATCTCGACCGCCTTCCCTGCCTCGTCGTCGTACGCCATCCCGTGTCGCCAGAAAAAGGCGAGCAGGTCCTGTTCGGGCTCGGCTGGGATCGTGGCGGTTTCGTCGTCGTCGCGCTGGGATTCGAGCCACTCCTCGTCGAACACCTCGTCGACGACGTCCGCCCCGAGATCGAGCTCGTCGAGTTGATCGGCGATGTCGTCGAGTTCGACGGACTCGCTTTCCTCCTGGGTCGCGCTCGAAAACGCCTGATGGCGGTCGATATTCGTATCGAGACACTGGACCGTATCGATCCACTTCTCGACATCCTCGCGATCGATCTCCGGATCGCTCATGTACTCGTCGATGGTGTCGGCATGGCGCGCGAGCATCGCTGCGGCGTTCGGGGTCTCGCCCCCTGTGAACAGCCCGAACCACTGGTTGTGCGCGAAGAAGTCGGCGTGGGCCTCGACGTGGGTGATGACCGCCTTCTGGTCGGCCAACGAGTTCGACTCCTGGAGGAAGGCGTGGGCGGGATCGTCATTGTTGACGATCTCGAACGCCTTCCCGCCGAGGAACTGGGTCTGTTTCCGCTGGCGGTCGTACTTCATCCCCCAGCGCCAGTGAGGGTACCTGGTCTGGAACCCGTCGTAGGCGATCAGCTGGTTCATCTCGTCGTGATCGACGATCCAGTAGTTCACCGGGTAGGGATCCAGCCCGAGCTTCTTCGCGAGGTTCGCGGCTTCCTCGACTGGTTCTTCGAGTTCGCGCGCGATGCGTTGGGAAGTGATGCGGTCACTCATCGTTGTCCTCCGTGCTGAGTACGCGGTAGATCGCGTCGACCACGTCGTCGGGCGAGGAGACGTACGCCACCACGACGTCGCCCGCGTCGGCGAAGCTGCGCTCGATCTCCTCGGCGTGGGTCGCGTTGATCGCGTTGCCCGAGGGCTGGGTCTCGACGTACGCGTGGAGGTTCGCCGGGATCTCCTCCATTAGCGGGACGACCCGTTCTTCAGTGTCGTTCGAGGAGTTCTCTGAGTCGCCTGCCGCGAACACGTACCGGTTCCAGTCGCCCCACGGGTACTCCTCTTCGAGGACTTCCTTCGCGAGTTCGTACGCCGAGGAGATCTTGGTTCCGCCACCGGAACGGATGCCGAAGAAGTCGTCGCGGTCGACCCGCCACGCGTCGGCGTCGTGAGCGATGTAGACGAACTCGGCGTGGTCGTACTTCCCGGTGAGATACCAATCCAGCGGCGTGAACGTGCGCTCGACGAGCTCGCGTTTGCCCTCGCGCATCGATCCTGAGACGTCCCGGATGTTGACGACCACGACGTTCTTCTCGTACTCCTCGACGATCTCGGGGTAGCGGTAGCGTTCGTCCTCCCGGCGGAAGGGAACGTGATCGATCCCCTCCCGGCGGATGCGGGTCGCGGTGTCGGTTTCTTCGACCTCTGCCTCCATTTCCTCGATGCTCGCCCATCTCGTACGCTCGGCCGCCGGCAGGCTCGCGTAGGCGTCGTCGATCCACGCCCGCGAGACCGGGAGGTGTTTCGCGCGCGCCCACTCGAAGACCGCCTGTGGCCCCATCCCGTCGACCCGGAGCGCCTCGCGGACGTACTCCCCATCGAAGTCCATCGCGAGCTTTCGCTTCAGTCCCTTTTTGAACAGTCGCTCGAAGTCGAGCGTCGAGTCGGGGCCGGTGTTCGTGATGTCGGTGTAATCGCCCTCGACCTCCTCGGCGACCTGCTTGCCCTTGGGTTCGAGATCGAGTCCGAGCCGCTCGTCCAGCTCCTGAGCGAACTCCTCGGGATCCATCTCGTAGTACTCGTGCTCGCCGCCCTCCTCGCCGGGGTCGCCGTCCTCGTCGCCCGGTTGTGGCTCTCCTACTGGTTGGCCCGGCTCGGGCGTGTCGCCGTCGCCCTGGCCAACCCCGCCCTGATCGCGCTGATCGTACTCGAACCCCGGAAGGTCGACGATCTTGATCGGGATCCGGACCGAGTCCGGGCGGCTCCCGCCGAGGTCGCCGTACTGAATGAACTCCGCGAGGTCCTCGCGGCGCTCCTCGCCGACTTCCTGGTAGCGTTCGAGGTCGTCCTGGAGTCCCATCTCAGCCCCTCCGTGACCACTGATAGCTCATCTGGCTCATGACGTGGCGGCTCGTCAGCTCCGCCGACGCCTCGGTGTAACCGAACAGGTCGATCATGTTGTCGATCGTCGTCTCCTTGCAGCGCGCGGTCTCGGTCCCGCTCGGCGGGTCGTCCCACTGGCGCGGGTCGAAGTCCTCGAACGTCCGGCGGACGTCGTCCCAGTCGTAGCTTCCCAACACCGACTCGATCACGGGGATCTCGGTCAGCGCGACGTCGCTCGCCCGGAACTCCTCGTCGCGGTTGTGCCACGCGTGGCGATTCAGCGCGGTGATGATGTTCTCCGTGCGGAACTCCCGAACCGCCGGCGAGGGCTCGTTGCCGTCGTAGCTCTCGGGGTCGAACCGGCCCAGATGCTCGGTTTCGAACACCTTCATCTTCAGCGGGTCGGGATCGACGCGCTCGCCCCGGTCGTTTGCGACCTGTTCGTCGGTCGCCCACGCGTAGACGTGCTCGACGTACTCCGCGACGGTGCATTCGTCGACGCGCTTGTCTCGCATCATCGCTTCGAGCACGTCGTCCTCCTGTCGGTCGAACACTTCATTTTTCACTGTCACGACTCGGCTCTCGAACTCGCCACGCTCGTCCGCCGAGAACACCGGCGCATCCGCGAGCCCTTCGGCCATCGTGTCGAGCACGTCCTGGGGCAGAACGACGTCCTCCACGGCGAGATCGGGGTGGTGGCGGTCGCGTTCGGCGTAGAACAGGTCCGCGAGTACGTCGCGGGTGTACGTGACCGGAATACCGGCTTCACCATCCCTCCCGTCGTCGAAGTCGAACTCGTCGCCGTCGACGCGCTCGTCGCCGCGCTGGAGGTATCCCTGATCGAAGAGTAGCGCTTTGTCGACGAGATCGAGCCCCGCCGGAAGGTCGTCATCGAGCCGCGTCACGACGCTGTACAGCGCCGCCGCCGCCACCGTATGAGGCGCGAGCTCTACCGTTTTGACCCGGTGTTCGTCGCGCACGTCGACGGTGAGCGGTTCGCGGATCTTCGCCGCCAGTTCGCCGTACGACTCGGCCTGCCAGATCTCGGTCTCGTTCGTGAGTTCGCGCCGGATCAGCTCGGCTTCGAGCGAGAGGTTGGTGAGATACCGGAACTCCCGCCTGTCGAGCCGGCGCTTGAGCGCCTTCAGCGGGTCCTGATCGTTGCGCTCGGCGTGTTGGTTCAGCTGGGCTTCGAGATCGGGGTTCGAGATGATCATCAGCTGGGTGTCGACGTCCATCCCGATCCCCTTGTCGAGCTTCACGCTCCCCTCATCGGGCACGTTCAGCAGTTTCCGGAGGAGATCGGCGTGCTGAGCAGCGTCCTCCACGATCGTGAGAAGGCCGTTGCCCTGCGAGAGGACGCCGTCGTAGCTGAACGCTTGGGGGTTCTTCCGCCCTCGCGATTCGAGCTCGCGGAGCATCCCCGCCATCCACGACCCAACGAGGCGTTCCTTCGGGCTGCCCGAGTCCTCCGAGTGGAGCACGCCGATCCCGCGGCCGACGTCCACGACGTAGTTCTTCACCCGGAGATGGCGCGGATCCGTGATCGCCGAGAACCGATCCTCGACGCCCTCGCGACGATACCGGTCCTCGAGATACTCGTAGGCCTCCCGGCAGAACGGGTCGAGCCGGCCCTCGGCCACGACCGGGATGTGGTCGTCACGGTGGTCGTTGATCGCGGCGACGATCTCCGCGCGGATTTCGGGTGGGAACACCGAGAGGGGATGCGATTGAACCGGGCTCTCGTACCAGTCGTCCTCGTCGTCCTGGTATTTGTCGCCGTAGGTCAGGCCTGGTCCGTCGCCCGCCCCCGCGACATTCCACTCGACAGTGTAGCGCCGGCCGGCGTCGGTCTTCGAGTACTCGCGCAGGCCGTTGATGAGACACCGCTTCAGCTCGGATTTTCCCGTTGCCGTGGGGCCCGCGAACCAGATGATCTTCTCCTCCTTTCCACGCCTGGCCGCGATCGACCGGAGGTCGTCGACGAACGCGTTCAGGAGTTCCGTGTTCCCTAAAATCGCGTGCTCGCCGTGGTTGTGTGGATCGTCGAAGAAGCGGTAGCGCTCCTTCTCCTCGCCCTCCTCGATCACGGTTCGGGTGCCCATCGACTCGATCGCGCTCACGAGGTACTTCGCGGCGTGGGCGGCGATTGCGGGCTCTTCGAGCGCTCTGTCCACGTACTCCGCGAGGCTCATCGGCTCCTCGTAGGTCGCCCGGAGCGCGCGGTCGGCGGCCGTGACGTAGTCTTCACCCGCCGCTCCGTCCGTCGTGGTGGGATCGTCGTCGGTCGGGATGGACTCCTCACGAGTCGGGTCGTGGTCGGCCATCACTCCTCCATCTCGGCTTTGGCGACCTCCGCGCCGGCGAACTCGAGCACCTCCTTGGCTCCCCCACGGGAGTAGCCCTGCTCGCGCAGCGCGTCGATCCATGCGCTCCGTTCATCGTCGTCCATCTCGCCGCTCGACACCAACGCCGAGAAGTTGATGTTGTGTTTCTTGTCCTCCCAGAGCTTGCGTTCCAGCGCGCGCCGGAGTCGGTCGTTGTCCTGAGGGTTGAACGTGTCTCCCTCACGCGCTCTCCTGGAGACCCAGTTCGACACCTCCTGACGGAAGTCGTCTTTCCGGTCCTCGGGCACGTCGAGTTTCTCCTCCACGGAGCGAAGGAACGTTTCGTCGGGACCCTGTTCGCGTCCGGTGAGTTCGTCTTCCACGGTATCATCGTCGATGTACGCCATCACGTGGTCCATGTACTTCTCGCCCTGGCGCTGGATTTCGTCCAAGTCGTACGCCAACGCGTGGCGGACGTCCTCGATCGCGCGCTCTCGGTACTCCTCGCGGACGAGTTCGAGGTAGCGGTAGTAGGTGTCGAAGAGATCGGCTGCGATCGAGCCGTGGTTTTCGAGGTTCTCTTCGAGGTGGTTGAACGTGGTCAGCGGCGAGAGGAAGTTTCGCTCCCTATGCATCGAGTCCATGATCGCCTCCGCGATCTCGTCGCCGATAAATCGCGGACTAACTCCTTCCATCCCTTCGCCGATTTCCGCAGTTTCAGTGGCCTCTTCCCGGAGCTTCTTCACGTCGACGTCCTCGGCCTCGTCGATCTCGCCGTTGTACGCCTTCGCCTTCTGGAGGAGGTCGACGGTCCCCGAATCGGGTTCCTCGATCCGCGTGAGTACACCGAAGAGACCCGCCATTTCCAACGTATGGGGCTCGACGTTGACGTCGGGCACATCGGCGTTTTTCAGCATCTTCCGGTAGATGTTGGCCTCCTCGCCGTACTGGAGCACGTAAGGGAAGTCGATCCGCTTCGTCCGGTCGTTGAACGCTTCCATCTTCTCGTCGCCCTTCTTCTCCTTGTACTCGGGCATGTTCGTCCGGCCGACGATCACCTGGTCGATGTCCATTCGGGGGTTGTTCTTCGGCTTGATCGTCATCTCCTGGGTCGCGTGCAGGAAGTCGTAGAGGAACTCCCGCTGGAGTTTCAACAACTCTTCGCCCGAGAATATCCCCCGGTTCGCGTTACAGAACGCGCCCGAATAGTCGAACGCGCGCGGGTCGCTCTCGCCGTAGACCGCGATCTTCGAGTAGTTGACGTCGCCGGTGAGTTCGGTCTCGTCCTGGTTTTTCTTGTCTTTGGGCTCGAACGTCTCGATCCCGCGGCGCTTGTTCTCGTCGATCACCAGACGGACGACCTCGACGTGGTTCTCCAGCACCTGCTGGAGGTCGTCGTCGTAGTATTCGAGCAGGCGATCCATGTAGAACTCCGAGGCGGGATCGAGCGCCTGCTCGTTCCGGATGGTGTAGGGTGCGTCGAGGCGGTCGTTCAGCGTCTCGACCACGCGGGCCCGCTGATCGAGCGGCAAGAGTACGAGCGGGTCCTGGTTCATCGGCGACCGAACCACGTCGTCGGCGGGGTCCTGATCGGCGATCACGTCACACAGGTTGGTCCATCGGAAGGTGTACAGCCGCCCGTCCTCGCGCGCAGTGTAGTCCTCGAAGTACCGCCGTACTTGCCTGTCGAAGTCGGATTTGCCCGATCCCACGGGACCGAGGAGGAGTTTGATCCGGCGCTCGGGACCGAGCCCGCGCGCGCCGGATTTGACCTTGTTGACGAACTCGTGGATCGCCTCGTGGATCTCCCGGCCGTAGAAGGTGTTCTCGCCCTCGAAGAGGGGATCTTCGCTGGCGAGGTGGTACTCCACGACGCCGTCGTCCTCGTCGTATTCGGTCCCGTAGAAGTCGAACATGTCCGCCACGCGTTGGTGGGCGTTGCGTGCGACCCGTGGCTCGTCGTGGACCTCGTCGAGATACCACTGGAACGGCCGGGTCGTGCGGAGGTCCGTCGGAATCGATGCCCGGTACTCCTCGCTGAGGCTTTCGAGTGTTTCGGTATCGCCTGACATTGTGTTACCTCGTCGCCCCGCTCGCGCGGGGGTTGGCTGCTGGCTGCGCGTGCGCGCCGGCGGGGACCGGCGCGCGCCATTGTCGTGCCATATGTTCACGCGTGGCGTTCTCGTCGGCGAACGACGCGGTCGACGGTGTCGGGACAGCTGGTCCGCGGAGCGCTTCGGGGCGGCGTAGCATGGTAGGACGTCCCACCGATACTATCATATAGGAGGGGTTGGATGCGTAAAACCGTTGTCCCTACTCTTGCCAAAAACTCCGTTTCGGTGGACTGTCTGCCGATCGCGAGGGCTATGGGAAGCGGGCCCCGACGACCACACATGACCGACTTCGACGCGCTCCCGGATGGATGGACCGTCTGGAACGAGTCCGAAGAACGGTGCGTACTGGTCTACCGGCCGGACGTGTTCGACAGCCACGAGTTCCCGGCCCCGTGCCTCCCGACGATCTACCTCACTCACGGTCGGCGATCGCGCCGCCCCGGGACCGACCGTCGATCGACCACCGGCGACTCGTGGTACGTCACGCTATATCTCGAACCCGATGTCGACCGCGACGCCGATCGGTTCGCGGACCACGAGGCGGCCGTCGCGGGAGCGATCGATCTCGCGAAGCGTTTCGCCGACGGAGCAATCGACTACCGGGGACTCTATCAGGTCCCTCGCGAGGAGTACTTCGAGAAGCTCGACGAGTTGACCGGACACGAATAGCGATCGATCACAGCGGTCGTTGCAGAACTCCATCCGAACGTCGACGTGGACGCCGGTCGAACGACCAGCGCTGGCGCTATCGGCTGCGGCTCTGGAGGCGTCTCACTCCGGCGTCACGTGGCGGGGGAGCACCTGTCCCCAGACGTGTTTGTCGAGGAGACCGACCGTCAGCGGCTCCTCGACCTCGATACAGCACGAGAGTCGTGGATACCCGAATCGGACGGCTGCGGCGTCGTGCCAGTGGGTCGGCTCCGGGGCGGGATCGACTTCGACGGTGCACGTCGAACACAGGCCCCGACCGCCGCAGTTGGCGTACTGCGAGAGCGTTCCGTAGACCGGCAGTTCGTGTTCGAGTGATGCATCGCGCAGGGTGTCACCCCGGTCGACTTCGATGGTCGTTTCCTCGTCGTCCACGACGACCGTCACGGGGATTCGATCGCTCATGTGATTCTGTACGGGACCGTTCCACATGACCTCATCGGGGGAGCAGTGAATCGCTGTTCGTGTGCGGGATTCTACTGGCTCCCGTCGGAGCCGTGTTTTTTATTCGCGTACGTGATGTAGCTCCAGGCATGTCACAGATCACACTCGTCGGAACGCGGCTCGCGGACGTCGGCACCGAGTTCGTCTACCAGGGCGAGGCGAGCGCGTGTGAGGGCTGTCCCTACCGCGATCAGTGTCTCAATCTCCGCGAGGGCGTCAGGTATCGCATCACCGGAGTTCGGGAGAACGCCCAGACGCTCGAATGTGGTGTCCACGACACCGGCGTTCGGGCGGTCGACGTCGAACCCGCGCCCGTGATGGCGAACGTATCCCCGAAAAGTGCGTACGCCGGCAGCAAAGCGCGGTTGGAGGGGCCGTGCCCGCACACCGAGTGTCCGAGCCACGAGTACTGCGAACCAGCCGGGGTCGACTTCGACGCCGAGTACCGCATCCGGGAGGTGATCGGGGATCCGCCGCACGACTACTGCCACCTCGACCGCGAACTGACGCTCGTCGAGTTCGCCCCGCTGGACACCTGAATCGCTCCACGAACTGCGTTTCGAACGAGGGCTTTCGGACAGCAGCTCGGCGGTTCCGTGTGCGAAAGCGGGTCCGCTGATTTCGGTCCGTGCAACTCCGTGCAGCCGTCCGGAAGATCGATCCGCTACCTCGTCGAAATCTACCTTCCCTGATATCGAAATAGAAACACAAACAACGGGTTGTTTGGTAGTCACAGTATGCCAACCGTCCAGACGAACGAGATCCAGATGTACTACGAGGAGTACGGGGAGGGACCACCGATCGTGTTCCTCCACGGTGCGACGGCCGATCACCGACTCTGGGCCGAACAGGCCAAACCGCTCGCCAGCGACTATCGGGTCATCGTGTACGATCTCCGTGGTCACGGTCGAACCGGCGGTTCCGAGCGTGCCTCGTACACGATGGGACTGTATGCTGACGACCTCGGCGCTCTCATCAGCGGTCTCGATCTCGATCGGCCGGTTATCTGTGGCCTCTCGATGGGCGGCATGATTGCCCAGCGGTACGCGGCTGAATCACCGTCGACGATCGCGGCCCTCTGTACGATCGGTACGATGACTCCCGAAATCCTGTCGCGAAGCGAGTGGGTCGAGCGCCGGCTGTTCCCGACGGTTGCGGAGTTCCTGTCGCCGGCTGTCGATCCGGACCGTGTAATGTCAATGATGTTTCAATTCCACGAGTGGTGGTTCGACGAGGAGGGGCTCGGTGATCTCGAAAAAGCTGAACGAATCAAGAACGATCACGCTGCGGACGTGCCCGAGGTACTCGACGAGGAATTGGAGAAAATCGACGACGTCATCACGTCGTACCCGTCCGACTCGATCGACCACGCCTCGATCACCGTGCCATCGCTGCTGCTGTACGGTGAGCTCGAAAGAGCGATGCAGGCTCGCCACGCAGCGTACATGGCCGATGTGATTCCCGTCGCTGAAACCCGGCAGATCCCGAACGCCGGCCACAACTCCCACGTCGATAACCCAGAGTTCATCCGCGACTCACTCCACGAATTCCTCAGTATCGCTGCCAGCGATCGATACGGAACGGAGCGATCCAGTCCCTGAACGAGCCGGCTACCGTTATCGTAGCTCGTCGGCGGATTCGGTCTCGGCGGTCGTTTCCTCGTCTGTGAAAACACGGAGCGTGGCGACGCCGAGCCCGGCGGCGAACGCGAGGACGGCAGTGACGGCGATCCAGACGAAGTTCGGATGTTCGAGACCGAGGTGCAGGAGTGCGTTCATCTCGCTCGATCCGTTGAGCGATATCGTCATAAGGGGTGCGATAGACGTTTATCCGTCATCCCGATCTAGTGACGGGTGGTCACACTTGTCCACTCGCCTCTCCGACAGTCTTACTCCCGGCTGGTGACCAAGCTGGTCACGACTCGGTTGCGCCCGACGGTCGCTGTTCAGGGTCGGGTCGCGTCGGCTCGCCGCCGAGTTTGCCGGCGAGTTCGGCGGCGTAGCCGAACTCGTCCTCGTAGCCGTACGGCGACATCAACACGGGATAGAAGGGTTTCTCGGCGATGAGCGTCTCGTCGCCGGCGGCCGCGTAGGCTTCCCCCGCCGCGACGCGCTCGAAGTTGGTGACGAAGACCTCGTAGCCCGACGCCGGCCCTTTCGGGATGAGGTGTTGGAGTCGGTAGAGCGGGACGTCGCTGGTGCGTGGCTCGCCGCCGGGGAGCGCGCCGACCGCGGCGAGAAACTCCTGACAGATAGCGACGGCGTTCGCCGCAGCCTCCTCGGAGCCTTGGTAGCCACACTCGACTTCCACCACCTCGGCGTAGCTCACGAGTCGTCCCTCGGTGAACGCGCCCGCGTCGATCACCGCATCGAGCGTGAGATACGGACAGATCGACTCCGCGACGGCGAGTCCGTCGTCGGCGACGACGGCGAACGGGTTCGCGTACGACTGCGTCGAGTGCATCGAGAGGACCCGACAGCCCCGGAGTTCCGCGAGGAGACGGCTGGCGAGGCGTCGCTCGTGCGAGGCGCTGTCGGGATCACCGGGAAACACCCGGTTGAGATCGTCGTCGACGTATCTGGTTCCTTGATCCAGCGCCTCCTCGTTCGCCACGATACACTTCACCGGGCGCTTGACGTCCGGCTGGGTGTCGATGAGGTGTTCGACCGCGCGCACACCGCACGGCTCGTCGCCATGAATCCCGCCGACGACGGCGATTTCGGGCTCACCGTCGCCCAACTGCTCGATTCGCATCTACGATCCCTAACGACCCCGCCTTTTTGAGTGGTCCGGTACTGGTCCGGACCGTACCGTGACCACGAACTGTTTTTTTTGGAGACAGCCGCATGACTGACAGCGACGACCGATATGTCGTGAACGTGGAGGCTGCGATCTATCGCGACGGTGAGTATCTGCTCGTCGAGCGCGCGGCCGCCGAGGACCACGCTGCGGGTACGCTCGCGCTCGTCGGCGGGACGGTTGAGGCGACCGACACCGGCGACGCCCTCGAAGCCACGCTCCGACGTGAAGTCCGCGAGGAAGTCGCTATCGCGATAACGGACCCCCAGTACGTCCAGAGTAACGCGTTCACGACCGACGACGGAACGTCCTGTGTGAACGTGGTGTTCCTGTGCCGGCACGACGATGGTGAGGCACGGGTCGCCGCCCCGGCAGAAGTCGCCGCGGTGGAGTGGCTGTCGATCGACGCGGTGCTGGATCGGTCGGCGATACCACCGTGGACGGCGGAGTTCCTGACGCTGGCCGACGAGCGCCGCCGCGTACTCGATTGGTAGTTCAGTCGAGCGCCGACGCGTACTCGATGTCCTCCGGGCGTGCCTCGGGCGATTTCCCGTCAAGACGTATCGTCCAGCCGTGCAACGCCGTCGGATCGTCGAGTGCGTTCGTCAGGACGGTTCGGACATCGAGCAGATCGACGCCGTAGAAATCTCGGGGCACGTCACGGAGATAGTCGAGCGCAGTTCGAAAGAGCGAACGCATCCCCGCGTCGTCCTCGAAATCGTGGTGTTTGTACGCGCCGGCCGCGACCTGGACCATCCCGTGACAGAACTTCGATTCCGTGTTCCCGCGGCCGTAGTTGTACCACTCGTCTTCGAAACAATCGTGTGAGGCGTGGTACTTTCCGGAGTTGTAGAGTCTGACACCGTGGCCGACCGCCCGCCGAAGAGTCGCGTGCTCCCACTGACTGTCCGCCCGCCAGCCCGTCGGATTTCCGCGAGGCGGCCTCACCGACGGGTCGCGGGTGTGATCGTCCATACTCCGAGTACCGACTCCGGTTGCTTGAAGCCGACGCCCGAAGACCGAGCCATGGCCGGCGTCCGCAACGCTTTAGCGCTCGGCCGGGCGAGAGGCGAGCGCGTGCGAGGGTAGCCAAGTCTGGAAACGGCGGCGGATTCAAGCTCCGCTCCTGTAGAGGTCCACGGGTTCAAATCCTGTCCCTCGCACTGCGTGCCGTGCTGCGGCACGAAAGTGCGGGCAAGATGGAGCATCTTGCCCTCGCAACATTACTGACGAACACATCCCGACAAGCTGTGCGTCTGCGACGCGCGTAACCGGAACCGTGAAACCGCCGGCGAAACCGCCTCAGGTATGGCAGCGATAGCGGACCGTGTCGATCCCGTTCGGGGGTGGATCGCGGCGGCGCTCGCGGTGGTGCTCGTCGTCGCAGGGAGCGCAGTCACGTTCCCACAGCGGGTGTACACCGAGTTCCTCTGGCAGTACTTCTGGGGCCCGATCGACGCCGACGCACACAACGCCGTCTGTTCCGTCCGCGTCGATGGCGTCGTCAGTCGACTCGGCGAGGCGAACGCGTGTCAGGCCGCCGCGGCGCAGGGAGCCGTCGTCGCCGAGCCGGGCTACACGATCATTTCCGAGATCGGCTACGCGCTCACCCTGCTGTTCATGCTGATCGGCGTGCTCCTGCTCATCAAACGTCTCGGTGTCGGGACCGACCGCCGGCTGCTGTACGCACTGTTGCCGTTCACGCTGTTCGGTGGCGCGCTCCGAGTGGTCGAGGACGCGAACGACGCCGTCCCGGCGGACGCGACCGCCGCGATCTCCTACCCTACGAACACGCTGATCATCAGTCCGATCATCTACGTGACGGTGTTTCTCGTCACGCTCGTCGCGCTGCTCGCGGCGCTTTGGCTCTCCCGCCGTGACATCGTTGAGGAGTATTACGGTGCGCTCGCGGCCTTCGGGACGCTCGCACTCGTGGCCGTCCTCGGCTACCTCACGTACCTCGCCACCGCTACCGAGTTCGTGGGGTTCTACCCACAGATGCTCGTGCTCACGCTCGGTCTTGCAGCCCTGATCGCTGGTGGGGTCTATCTCGCCATCGACCGGATCGAACCCGCGATCAACGCCGGGACCGGGTTCGTCGGTCTCGCCGTCCTCTGGGCCCAGGCGGTCGACGGTGTGGCGAACGTCCTCGCCTCCGATTGGTGGGACGTCATCGGGCTCCCCTTCCAGTACACTGCGAAACACCCGGCCAACGCGATCATCGTCGGCTTCACCGAGACGGTCTTTCCGCCGTCGTTCGTCGAGGCAGTCGGCGACTCGTGGCCGTTTCTCGTCGTGAAGGTCGCGCTCGCGGTCGGTATCCTTTGGCTGTTCGACGACCGGATCATTGAGGAGAGCCCGCGCTACTCGCTGCTGCTCCTGCTCGCCGTCATCGTCGTCGGTCTCGGTCCCGGAACCCGGGACATGCTTCGGGCGACGTTCGGGATCTAACGAACCCCACTTTTTCACTGCGGGGGATTGCGCTCGCTTCGCTCGCCCAACCCTCGCTTGCAAAAATCTGGAGTAAAAACCCCCGCTCGTTCGCGCTCCGCGCTCACTCGCAGTAGAACTGCTGGCGCTTTCTGCACCGTGCAGCACCGCCGAAGCCCTCGCTCACTTCGTTCGCTCGCCCTTCATCCACCAGGCCCCGCACCGCAGTCGCCACGCACCTCACGGATACGGGTGGAACTCGCGGTCGAGCTGCGGTTCGAACCCCGACTCGCGCGGCACCCGCTGCGCGCGCTCGCCGAAGTACGCCTCGTCGGTGAACAGCGGCTGTGATGACGGAACGAGCACGCGGACCGCCTCGAAGCCGAGCTGTTCGATGTCTCGTGGGGTGAGCCGCGCGGCGTAGGGATCGAGGCCCGCGTCGGTCACGCGCTCGACGAGCGCTCCGAGTTCGTCGGCTCCGGTGGGGGCCGGATCGGGACCGACGCTCGCTGCTGGCACGTGCTGTGTCGTGTCGAAGAACTCGGCCGCGACGCCCGGCGACTCCGCATACTCACCGATGGCTCCCTCGGCGGCGTTGGCGGCGTCGGGTCCCATCGCGCGCAGCTCCATCCAGCTCTGGAGCGCCTCGGCGAGCGCCGACCGTGCGGCCGCGGCGGGATCGAGATCGGCGGCGGAGCCGACCGCAAAGCGCGGCCACTCCTCGCGCTCGATCGCGACCGCTACCACCGGCACGTCGACGTCCTGGGTCAACAAGACCGGCTGCACGCTCAGCCCCTCCGAGCGTGCCCGCGCGGTGAGCGTCGCGAACGCCTCGTCGTCGACTGCCAGACCGAGCGGCGAGAACGTCGAGTACCACGACACCATCGCGGCGTCGCGCTCGATCACCTCGTACAACCCCGAGCACAGCGCCTCCGAACCCGAGTTTCCGAGCCCCAGCCCGGTGGTGATCGGCGATCCGTGACGACGCTCGGGTGGCGGGAACCCGACGAACTCCGCCGGGAGGTGGACCGACGCACCGCTGTCGAGGTGCTCGCCAGAAATCCAGGGGAGTTCCTCGCCGTCATCGGTCGCGGGCTCTGCGGTGGAATCGCCCGGCAACACGAACGTGTCGGGCGGGATCGGATCGTCGAGATCGTCCGCCGTTGCGTGCGTGAACGCCGCGTCGCGGTAGATCCCGGCGCTGTAGCGTTCGAGCGCCTCGCCGAGCGCTTTCATGAACGCTCGATCCCAGTCGCCGGCGACGCCAGCGGCCTCGCTCGCGGCGCTCGCGTCGCTGAATCCCGCCGTCTCTCCCGTGCGTGCGAGGTAGTACGGCGCGGGGAAGGAGGCAGCCTCGCCGACCTCGCGGACGATCCCCACCTGGTCGTCGAGCGCGCGCTCGGCACGCGCCAGCGCGTCGTCGAGAGCGCGCTCCTCGAAATCGCGTACGAGCGCGCGGTCCCGGTCCTCCTCGCCCGTACAGCCGCAGTTCGGTACCGGGAGCACGCGGCGTTCGGCGTGAGGAACCTCGATCACGCCGCCGAGCACTCGCGAGGGCTCGCCCGCACACAGCCGGCGTGCCTCGGTACCAGCGAGCGCACCCGCGAACCACGCCGTCGTGGCGTCGAGTCCGGACTCGTTCGCCTCGCTCTCGCCGGGATCGTCTTCAGACGACTCGTCGTCGGCGTTCGCTTCGACACGACGACATAGACACTCATAGCAAGCCGTCTCGGGGCCGAATCCCGCGACGGACGCCTCGCAGACTTCCCGGTCGCCGACGCCGCCACGCTCGACCACGAGCCACGGTGTTTCGCTCTCGCGGGCGTGATCGTTCGCGCGCTCGAAAACGGTGGCTCCCACCTCATCGATCACGATCCCGAGATCGGTCGTGCCGATCGTATCGGGTTCGATCGCTTCGACCGTGGCGTCAGCGTCGGCGAGTGCCGCGCGAACCGCGTCCGCGACGGCTCCGGTGCCGACGATACCGACGTTCATGCGCGGTCCAGCGGCTCCCGGCGCAAAAGAGTCCCTATTCGGCGGGTCGGACGCGTGCATCGGGATGCTGGTCGGCATCCTCTGCAAGTTCGCCTGCTTCCCGGCCCTTTTCGACTGCTGCCTTCGCGGTCTCGCGGTCGGTTCGACCGACCACACTCACGACATCGAGCAGTTCGTCCTCGGGGATACCCCGACCTGCCGCACCCGATTCGAGGTCGTCGAGGTAGCCGTCGGTTTCCTCCAGCAGGAACTCGACGTACTCGGGGACGTCCGTCGATCCGCCGAGCGCGTCGTGCCACCTCGCTGGATACCGGCTCACCCGGTCGTCCCCGAGCGCGTAGAGTGCGTCGGTGTCCCGCCATGTTTCGGTGTCGACAAGGCGGCCGTCGACTTCATTGACGAACGTCTCGCGGTCGAAGTCGTAGGACGTCTCGTCGGCGAGCGCGTCGGAATACTGCGTCATGACCTCGCGCGCGACGCCCGGCCGGTCGTGGGGATGGTGGCGCTCGATCAGCGCGACGAGTTCTTCGGTCAGCAGGGTACGTCCTCGCTGTCGGGCCGCCGCGAACACCTGATCGTTCAGTTCGGTCATGGACGAGCGTACGACCGCAACCCGAATAAGCGGCGCGATAGCGGCGACACCGCGGGGTTCGTCGTCGTGGCGCGACCTACGAGATCGGCGGCGAAAGCGCGGGATGCCGATCGGTTCGTCGTCGATTGGGAGAGGCAGAGGCTGAATCTTGTTCCCTTCGACAGTATATTGACCCTGGGGGTGAGAGTGCGGTCATGGACTACGACCGTGTTCGGGAGGTCGATCCGTCGGTCGCCGACGCGCTCGACGGCGAACTCGACCGCCAGCGCGAGACGCTGATGATGATCGCGAGCGAGAACCACGTTAGCGAAGCGGTGATGGAGGCCCAGAGCAGCGAGCTCACCAACAAGTACGCCGAGGGGTATCCCGGCGAGCGCTACTACGGTGGCTGTGAGTACGCCGACGACGTCGAGGGGCTCGCCATCGACCGCGCGAAGGAGCTCTGGGGGGCCGAATACGTCAACGTCCAGCCCCACAGCGGCTCCCAGGCCAACATGGGGGTGTACCTCGCCGTGCTCGATCCCGGCGACAAGATCCTCTCGCTCGACCTCACCCACGGTGGCCATCTCTCCCACGGGCATCCGAAGAACTTCGCGGGCCAGGTCTACGAGGTCGAGAACTACGAGGCCGATCCCGAGACGGGATACATCGACTACGAGGCGCTCGCCGACCACGCCGAGGCGTTCGAACCCGACATGATCGTTTCGGGCTACTCGGCGTACCCCCGAGAGGTCGAGTGGGAGCGCATCCAGGACACCGCCGAGTCGGTCGGGGCGTACCACCTCGCGGACATCGCCCACATCACTGGCCTCGTCGCGGCTGGCATCCACCCCTCACCCGTGGGAATCACCGACTTCGTCACCGGCTCGACGCACAAGACCATCCGATCGGGGCGGGGCGGGATCATCATGTCGAGCGACGAACACGCTGACGCGATCGACTCCGCGATTATCCCAGGGATGCAGGGCGGGCCGCTGATGCACAACATCGCCGGGAAGGCGGTCGGCTTCGGGGAAGCACTCGACCCCGAGTTCGAGGCGTACGCCCAGCAGGTCGTCGACAACGCCGCGGCGCTCGGCGATCGCCTCGCCGAACACGGTCTCTCGCTGGTCTCCGGTGGAACCGACACCCACCTCGTCCTCGTCGATCTCCGCGATTCGCATCCCGATACCACGGGCAAGGAAGTCGAAGAGGCGCTGGAGGAGGCCGGTATCGTGCTGAACGCGAACACCGTGCCGGGCGAGACCCGCTCGCCGTTCGTCGCCAGCGGCATCCGCGCCGGGACGCCCGGCCTCACGACTCGGGGCTTCGACGAGGATGCCTGCCAGGAGGTCGCCGACTGCATCGCGCGCGTCGTTGACGCCCCCGACGACGAGAGCGTGCGTGAGGAGGTTGCGGCCGACGTCGACGCACTCACCGACCGACACCCGCTGTACGAGTGAGTCACATCTCAGGAGTGGCCACGATCGCAGTCGAGCGGCTGTGACGATGATCGAACCCGATCCGGCTCCCGACGCGCTCGCTGCTGACTACGGTGACGTGTTCCGGAGTGAGAACACCTTCGAGGTCGACGCCGAAGGGGTAGCGTCGGCACGCGCTCGCGCCGAGCGGGGCTGGGGCGTCGGCGCGCTCGCGGTCCACGATAGCCGACTCCTGCTCGTCCATCACGACGATCAGTGGCTCCTCCCCGGCGGAATGCTCGAAGCTCACGAGACACCGGCGGCTGGTGCGGTCCGCGAGACGTACGAGGAAACCGGTGTCGAGGTACGGATCGACGGGCTCGCGGCGATCGCCGAACAGACGTTCACCGACGGCGACGATGCGTTCGTCTTCCATTTCGCGGTGTTCGACGCGACTCCCGAGAGTACGGCCCTGACGGACGATCCCGGTCTCGCCGACGAGGCGATCGACGACGTCGCGTGGCACGACTCGCTCCCCGAGAACACGTTCGACCGCGACCTCTATACTCGGCTGCTTGACGGCGAACTCGGCTGAGGGGGCCGCGGTCGTTCCGCGACGTGGCTCAGTCGAAACTCGGAAGCACCTCGTTCTCGTAGAGATTGAGCGCGGTTTCCTGATCGTCGCCGATCTGGTGGATGTAGACGTGATCGTAGCCCGCATCGATCGCCTGTTGGAAACTCTCGATGTGGGCGTCGGGGTTCTGCTCGGTGATGATCGAGCCCTCGTGGATGTCCTCCTCGGTGATGATCGAGCCCTCGTGGATGTCCTCCTCGGTCACCATCTCCGTGGCCTGCTCGAAGTGTGCCGTCGTCGGGAGTTCGGCGGCGAGTTCGCCGGGGAGCCCGGAGTTCGCCCACTGCTCGTGAGCGGTCGCCACCGCCTCGTCCTCACTGTCGGCGACGCAGGCGTGAAGCTGGGTGAGTCGTGGACCCTCGCCACCCGCCGCCTCCCAGTCAGTGAGGACGTCTTGCGGTCCGACCGACCAGAACCCGTCGCCGAACTCGGCGGCCCCCTTCGCGGCACGTTCTCCAAAAGCCGAGACGCACACGGGTGGAATCTCGTCGGGAAGGGTGAACAGCCGGGCGTTCTGGACGTCGTAGTGCTCGCCGTGGTGGCTCACCTGGTCGCCGGTCCAGAGCTTCCGCATCACCGCGACGGCCTCTTCGAGCATCTCCATTCTGACGCGGTGCTCGGGCCAGTGATCGCCGAGGACGTGCTCGTTCAGGAGTTCGCCGGTGCCGACGCCGAAGTAGAACTCCTCGGGGACCATCGCCGCCGTCGTGGCGACCGCCTGGGCGATGATCGCGGGGTGGGTCTTGATCGTGGGGCAGGTCACCCCGACCGCAACGTCGACCTCCTCGACCGACGCCGCGATCCCGCCGAGCGAACTCCAGACGAACGGTGACTCGCCCTGGGCTTCGAGCCACGGGTGGTAGTGGTCCGAGATACTGACGAAGTCGAAGCCCGCCTCTTCGGCGCGCTCGGCCTGCTGTACCAACTCGTTCGGGCCGAACTCCTCGCTCGACAGGGTGTAGCCGAGCTGCGTCACGATCCGTACCTCCGACGTGGGCGTTTCGCGGTCATACGTCCGCGGGGTCGACGGCGAACGAATAAACGCTGTTGCCGACACCTGCTGGGTCGCGGGTCAGATATCGTCGCGAAGTCGATCGAGCCGATCGCGTGCGGTCACGAGCGCGTTCTCGTCGCCTTCTCGGAGATATCGACCGAGGTCGCGTGCAGCCCGAACGAGTTGCTCGGCGGTTTCGGGGGTCACGTCACCGTCGAGCGCCGCGATGCGCTTTCGATGTTCCGTTAGCGTCCCGAACGCCGCACTCGCAGCCTCGTCGGGGTGGTCGTCGAGATACGTCCCCGCCTCGCGGCGGTACGCCGCGACGGCCTCGGCGGCCGCCAGCCCACGGGCCACGCGGAGTGATTTCGGCACGTCTTCGGGTGGCGGGCGTTCGCCCCGATCGGCCCCGTCCAGCAACGAGAGGAAGTATCGCTCTACTGCGTCGTCGGTCCGCATCGTGCGCGAGAGCTCTTCGGCGACATAGCGAAGTTCGAGCGCGGCGAGATACGTCGCGTCGAGCGGCTCGAACTCGCCGGCAGCGATGAACCCGTGCTGGCGGACGAACGCCCGGCACGTCTCGACTGCGCGTTCGGCCGCCGCGCGGACGTCGGCATCGTCACTGACGCTCGCGTCGAGGCGGTCGCGCGCGCCGGAGAGATCGAGCGTCGCCGCGCTCGCAGTGTGACGGGTGCGGTCGCCGACGCCGACGCTCCGACGGCTGCCGCAGTCTGGACAGCTCACGTTCCCGGTCTCGTAGTACGACCATCGCGTCCCGCAGTCTTTGCACTCGCGTTCCCCGCGGATGCGCATACCGCTCCTTTGGCTGCGGGGGTGAAAAACTGGCTCATCGCAGTGTGATGCCCGACGGACGGCATCCACGGAACGGTGGGCCAACGTCTGCACGACCACGAGGGTTTATTGTGATCGACGGGGAATTCCGAGTCGTATGTCATGGAGTGATCACGCTCCTGATCGAGAAATTCTCCGGCGATGAAGTATCGGTTCGATCCGACGGCGATCGTGTCGTCGTCTCGCTTCCCGGACGGACACACACCGTAGACAGGGATGCAGCCGCCGCGCTCCGTGCGGAGCTTGGTGAGGCGCTAACCGAGCGCTGTGAGTACGTCCACACGGTCGGGACCCACCGGGCCGACGGGAGCTACGTCGTCTCGCGCCGTGGTGCGGATTCGTCGGGCCATCGAAAGGTGTTCGACGGGTTTGCAGCGCTCCGGGAGCAGTACGCGACGCTACCGGCGACGTTCACCGCGGCGGACGTCGACGTGCCCGGCGTGACCGGCGGCCGACGCCACCTACTCATGCGCCACGTCGTCGAACATCCTGCCTTCGACTGTACCCTCACTGCTCGCCAACCGCTCACGGCCGAAAAGCGATCGTCCGGGGGAAGAGATCGAAACGATCGAGGAGGTTCACCATAGGTAACCGCCGACGAGCTGCATCAGGAGTGACTGCCCGAACACCGCCGCAGCGAGCAGCCACCGCTCGCGCTCGGCGGGGGCGGTCCGCTTCACCGCGGCCGCAACCGGCAGCAACAGGAACGGATAGAGATACATCGCACCCCGGGCGGTCTCGCCGGTGTGATAGACCCCTGCCGCGAGCAGCGCGGCGAACGACCCGATGGCGACCCCGGCGATCAGCACGGGTTCGCGCTCGGATGCGTTCGCCGGGAGCCATCCGCCGCTGCCGAGCACATCCCGTCGGAGCGCCCGCGCGCCGCGGATCGCGAGCAGGCAAAGGAAGGGTGTGAAAAAGAGCGCGAGCTCGGCGATGTCCTCCAAGCGGCTGTAGACGTACCACGCCGGTTTGGCCGTGAGCAGGAATCCCTCGGGGTTCTGCTGGTTCGAGGCGAGCAGAAACGAGTGGAGGTAGTCGTAGCCGAGCGCGACGTCGACGAGGGCGTACCATCCGACGAGACCGATGAGGATCGCCACGAACGGGACGCGCTTCTCGCGGCGATCGAGGGCGATAGCGGCCAACACGGGCAAGAGGAAGACGAACAGGAACATCTGGAACGACACCACGAGCAGACACGCAAACGTTCCGAGGGTCGCGAACCACGATTTGCGGGTGAAGAAGTACACGGCACCCAGCATGAGCGTGGCGATGATCGCGTCGAGCGAGGCGAGATAGTAGATCTGGACCGCGGGCAGGAGGACGAACAGGACGGTGACGTACCACGCGACGTCGCGCTCGTAATACGTCCCGACGAGCCGGTAGAGGAGGACGGCGGAGGTCGGCAGCGAGACGAGCGCGATGGCGGCCGAAATGAGCGCGCGTGAGCCGAACACCCGGTCGAACAGCGTGAACGTGAGCACCGATCCGGGCGGGTGCGTGCGCGCGTGAACGACGTACGAGAGCTGATTCGCCTCGTAGTCCCGGATGAACGCGAGCGGATCGGCGATACCGGGTGCCATCTGGTAGTATCCTTCGCGAGTAGCGAGCGGGGCAACGAACCCGTGGTCGAACCCGTGGACGAGATTCGAGAGGCCGAGCAGGACGAGACCCGTCACGATCACCGGCGCGAGCCGGTTCTTCCGCCGGCAGCAGTACGCACCAGTCACGACGAACACGACGATCGCGGCAACCGTCGCGCCGATCGCCCACGCCGGTCGAAGACGGCCCAGCCGGAACGTGAAAATACTGATCGGCCAGTACGTGGGTGTCGCGCCCTGAATCTTCTCGATCAATCCGCCGTTGGTCCATCTGATGATGACGTTGGCAGCGACGACCGACGTGAGCCCAATCCACCCGATTACGAGGATCTCGCGCAGAGAGAACAGCGACTCCGACTCGTCGACGCTGCCGACCATTCATCGGCGGTGTGCGCGGGGGCGGTTAATCGCTTTCGACCCACTTTTTTACACGGGGTCCTCCCTCGCGCCTCCGGGCGTCGTCAGAAATCGAAGATTTCTGACTGCCAATCAGAACGCGAAGCGTTCTGATGACGCTCGGTCGAACAGCGTGGGACGCTTCGCGTCCCACGAGCAGGCGGAACCGCTTCCCGGTTCCGCCGACCCCGTCCAAAAACCTGGACTAAAAACTCCCGCTCGCTCCACTCGCGCGGATAGTAGCCATCCCAGCAACCGTTCCACACCACGCCACGCTCCTCCCCAACCGATTCCTTCGCTCGCTGCGCTCGCTCAGTCATCCCTCGCGCGAGTCGCGCCTCCGGCGCTCCCGCGCGCCGACCGCTTCTGCCCAGCAGCAGCACAGCCGAGATAGCCACCGGGAACCACACTTTTGCCGGTGGCCTGCCTCGCGGTGGTATGCCGACTCCCCGGCCGAGCACGTTCTCGATCGTCGCGCGAGATCCCGACCAGAATGCGGTGGGCGTCGCGGTCCAGTCGAAGTTCGTCAGCGTGGGCTCCGTGGTCCCGTTCGCGAGCGCCGACGCGGGCGCGATCGCGACCCAGAGCTTCGCGAACGTCGCCTACGGCCCCGACGGACTCGATCTGCTGCGCGAGGGCCACTCGGCGAGCGAGGTCGTCGAGCGACTGACCGAAGCCGACGAGGACGCGCCCGATCGCCAGGCAGGCGTCGTGGGCCAGGACGGCTCGGTCGCGGCGTTCACCGGCGAGGACTGCTTCGCGTACGCGGGCGACATCCAGGGCGACTCCTATACCGTCCAGGGCAACATTCTCGAAAACCCCGACACCCTCGAAGCGATGGCCGAGACCTACGAAACCACCGAGGGTGGTCTGCCCGAGAAACTCATCGCCGCGCTGCAGGCGGGCAACGAGGCCGGCGGCGACAAGCGCGGCGAACAGAGCGCGGCGCTCTACGTGGTGAAACCTGACGGGGGGTACGACGGCGGCAACGACCGCTGGATCGATGTCCGTGTCGACGACCACGAGCACCCGATCGACGAACTCGAACGTGTCTTCCGGCTGTACGACGTCACGCTGCTCGAACGCGAACCGCCAGCCGAAACCCGAAATCTCGACGGCGAAACTGCCGAAGCGGTCGCGGCGGCGCTCGGCGCGGCAGGATTCGACGGTGCGACGCCTGATGGATCGTTCGACGAGACCGATCGCGAAGCGCTCGAAGCGTTTCGAGGAGCGAACAACTTCGAGAACCACTCGCACGACGTCATCGAGGACGCGCTCGCCCACGGTTGGAACGATGCCGAGGGGAAGGACGAGACGCGTCTCGTGAACGCTGTCTGGCACGGCCTCTCGCGGCTCGACCGAGCGTAATGTCGTTCATCGGGCAAATTCGACAACCCGACGCGACATCTGACGACGATACCGATTCGTCCGCGACGATCACGACACTAGTGAGAGACCGCGAGCCACACCCTCCCCAGCCGACTCCTTCGTTCGCTGCGCTCACTCGCTCATCCCTCGCGCGAGTCGCGCGCCGTGGGCGCGCTCCCGCGCGTCACCGCCGGCCACTGGTGTAGATTCCCGACGAGGCATCGAGCACTCGCGGCGCGAGTAGTTCGGCTGCGACCGACGGGTCAAGGTTCTTGACGCGCTCGCCCGTACTCGGGATATGCGCTCCGAAGAGGAGATTCGCGACCAGTACGAGTTTCTCATGGAGGAGTTGGACGACGAGGAGATGAACCACGAGGGCGTCAGGCAGATGTTCACCTACTACCGCCGCGCCCTCGGGTGGGCGCTCGAAGAGGAGCATATGTGAGCACTGGCCGATAGCGTTAAGTGTGACTGTCCGTTGGGTATGAGTGACGCTTCGCTTGGAGGGCCGAAGCGTCAGCGGGGACCAATTCAGGGCGGCAAGCCGCCGACGCGGGCTTTTCTCCCGCGCCGGCTGCTTTCCTATGATCTACGAAACCAAGTGGCGACGCTTGCGATCGATCGTCACTGACATGACTTCTCATATATCGTGACGGTGATGCTGGTGAGTGGTTGATACGATCGAACCGAGTGACGGATGAAACCCTCGTAAATCCGATGTGGATCACGTATTGTGCTCGGTACCGTCGTTCCCGGCGGTGGACAGTTCCGACATATTTATGATAATCAAACACATATTGGTGAATCATATCATGCACGATCTCACCGGCTTTCAGCGCGACCTGTTGTACACCATCGCGGGCCAGGACGAACCACACGGTCTGGCAGTCAAAGAAGAGCTCGAGGAGTACTACGAGTCCGAGATACACCACGGGCGGCTGTATCCGAATCTCGATACGCTGGTCGAGAAGGGACTGGTCGAAAAGGGTCAGCTCGACCGGCGGACCAACTACTACGATCTCACTCGCCGCGGCCGCCGCGAGATCGACGCGCGCCGCGAGTGGGAATCGCAGTACGTCGACGTCTGATGCAAGTATTGACCGAACCACAACGAATTAGTTAAGACCCCGGCCCGTCCGACGGCTACATGGACCGTGATACTGCGGAGCCACGCGTCCGGGGGTTCCCGGGCGAGCGAGCCACGGAGTGGGTCGATCGCCAGCACCGTGTCGCCGCGCCGAGCACCCACGTCTACGAGTTCGTCTGGGACCCGACCGCCCCCGCTGACGGCCCGTTCTGCACCGACGTCGACGGCAACGTTCTGATGGATTTCACCTGCCACGTCGGGGCCGCACCGCTCGGGTACAACAACCCCAAGATCATGGAGCCGATGGCGGAGTTCGATCTCGTGGATCCGCTGAAGATCGCGGGTCACGACTTTTATGTGGGATCGGGACCGGCCGACGATCCCGACTTCCCGGGGCCGGCAGGGTTGATGGAGCGACTGACCGACATCACCGGCGAGTACGGGATGGATAGCGTCTTTCTCTCGAACTCCGGTGCGGAGGCGGTCGAGAACGCGATCAAGATCTGCTACGACGGCGGTGGCTCGTATGGGATCACCTTCGAAGGCGCGTTCCACGGCCGAACGCTCGGTGCGCTCTCGCTCAATCGATCGAAGCAGGTGTACCGCCGCGACTTTCCCGAAGTTTCGGGGATCCACGACGTGCCGTTCTGCCGAGATCGATCCTGTGACGCCGACTCCTGCTCGTGTGGCTTTTTCGCCGGGGACACATCACAGCTCCGTCGGATGCTGAGCGAAGCGGCCGGCTCGGTCGCGCCCGACGAGGTCGCCTATCTCATCATGGAACCGATCCAGGGCGAAGGGGGGTATCACCCACCGAGCGAGGCGTTCATGACCGAAGTCGCCGCGGTCTGTGAGGAGTACGACATCGCGCTCGTGGCCGACGAGATCCAGTCGGGAATGGGACGAACGGGCGAATGGTGGGGTGCGGACCACTACCCGATCGAGCCCGACGTCATCACCGCAGCGAAAGGACTCCGAGTCGGGGCGACGATCTCGCGGTCGGACGTGTTCCCCGAGGAGGAAGGCCGGCTCTCCTCGACGTGGGGCGCGGGCGACATCCTCTCCTCGATGCAGGGGGCGCTCACGATCGACGCCATCCAAGAACACGATCTCCTCGCGAACGCGACCGAACGCGGCCGTCAGTTCACCGAGCGCGTCGTCGACGCCGACCCCGAGCCAGTGGTCGACGTGCGCGGCAAGGGCCTGATGCTGGCGCTCGAATTCGACACGCCGGAGGCCCGCGACGCCGCACTCGAACGTGCGTTCGAACGCGGCCTGCTCACGCTCGCCTGTGGTCACAAGACGCTCCGGGTCCTCCCGCCGCTCGACGTCACCGAGCGCGAGATAGACCTCGGTGCGAACCTGCTGCTTGACGCGATCGCCGCTTAAACGATCTCGTTGTCTCGGAGGAGATCGGCGAGAACGTGGACGTAGAGCACCGCACCGGTCATGATACCGAGTCGCCGATCGATCAATCCTGTGAGCACGGTGAGGGGACCAGCGATGAAGACGTGGCTCAGCAGTCGGAGGTTCGCCATCCCGCCGGTGCCCTCGAACAGGTTCTTCTGATCGAAGAACACACGCTTTGGGTCCCGGAGACAGTTCCGGACGTGTCGCCAGTCGCCGACACGGAGTCGTGCGAGCAGGAAGTGATCGAGGTCGATCAGCACGCCGAGACTCAGCCCGTAGCCAGCGAGCGCCGCTCGTTGACCCGAGGAACAGCGATCGCCGACCGCTGCGAGTACTGCACCGGCGACTGGAAGACTGAGCAGAAAGTGTTCACCTGATTTCATTCTTTCGGCCAGTCACGCCGGAATACTACGGGTGTTTCGGTGTTCATCTGACGTCCCCGACATCGAACCGAGGCCCGTCGTCGGTGTCCTCGATCGTGACACCGAGCGCTTCGAGATCGGCTCGGAGGTCGTCGGCCCGCTCGTAGTTGCCTGCCGCGCGCTCGGATTCACGGACGTCGAGCACGAGTTCGACCAGTTCGTCGGCGAGGTGGACTGTCCCATCGCCGTTGGCCTCACCGTCTGCACCGCTGCCGCCGAACACGAGACCCAGGACCTCGCCGCCGAGTTCCTCGAACGCCTCGATCGCCGCCTTGAGTCCGCGGTAGTCGTACACTTCGTTCGCGTCGAGGTGAGCGTTGAGAGCGGTCGCCATCTCGGAGAGCGCCGACAGCGCTGCGCGGGTGTTGAAGTCGTCGTCCATCGCGGTCTCGAAGGCCTCTTGGGCGTCCGTGACCGTCTCCCGTAGCTCTCCATCCTCGACTTTCGCCCGTGCGTCGGGGCCGTCGATGGCTGCGATAGCGCGCTCGTGGGCGCGTTCGAGGCGCTCCCAGCGGTCTGCTGCCTCTTCGATGGTGGCGTCACTGTAGGTCTGTCGTTGGCTGTACGACGCCGATAGCAGGAACGTTCGCACGACGTTCGCGCCGAGATCCGCGACCGCCTCGTCGACGGTGGCGTAGTTCCCGAGACTCGAACTCATCTTCTCGTCGTCGGTTTCGAGCAGCCGGACGTGAAGCCAGTAGCGCGCGAACGTCTCCCCGGTGGCGGCCTCGCTCTGAGCGATCTCGTTTTCGTTGTGAGGGAACGCGATGTCCTGGCCGGCGACGTGAATGTCGAGGGTTTCGCCGAGAGTGGCCATGCTCATCGCCGAGCACTCGATATGCCATCCTGGACGGCCCTCTCCCCAGGGGGAGTTCCACGTCTCGCCGCTCGACTCGTCGATCGAATCGGCGTCCGCCGGCCGGTGGTTGGTGAGGTCCTCGGGCGGCACGGCCCCGGCCTTCCAGAGTGCGAAGTCCGCAGGGTGGCGTTTCTCGGCTCGCTCGTCGGGATCGCCCTGCCCTTGGAGTTCCTCGGTGTTCTGGTTCGAGAGTTTCCCGTATTCCTCGAATTCGGTGACGTCGAAGTACACCGACCCACTCGACTCGTAGGCGTACCCTTTCTCGATCAGGGTCTCGACGAGATCGATGATCTCGGGGACGTGCTCCGAAACGCGGGGGTAGACCTCCGCGCGCTTGAGATTGAGCGAGCGCATGTCGCGGACGGTCTCGCGGATGAACGTTCGGGCGACTGCGTCCTCCGAGTCGCCGCGCTCGTCGGCCCCGATCTGCGCGACGATCTTCTCGTTCACGTCGGTGAAGTTCTCGACGTGGCGGACGTCGTAGCCACGGGCGGAGAGCCAGCGGTCCATCACGTCGGCGTGAACCCACAGGCGCGCGTGGCCGAGGTGTGCCGGAGCGGACACCGTGAGCCCACAGACGTAGAGCAACACCGACTCGGGATCAGCTGGCTCGAACGGCTCTTTCTCCCCGGACAGCGTGTTCGTCACGCGCAGCGTCATCACTCCCTCCTACGTGGGCCGGCGTTTCAATCCGTCGGAGTCCGTACTTCCGGAACCGCAGACAGCGCGTCCTCGACGAGCCGCACCGCATCGGGGCCGTCGCGGCGCTCGACCGTCACGAGCAGCGTGTCGCCAGCGACGCCCGCCGCGGCGACGCCGATCTCTTCGACAGCGAGCCGATCGAGTACGGTCGCGAGCGCCCGGGCGTCGACCGCGCCGGTCGCGAGGACGCCTGTCAGCGAGCCGCCGTCGACGAGCTCGGCCCCACCAACTGCGAGCAGCACGTCCTGCTCGTCGGCAGCACCGCTCCTGGCTTCGTCCTCGCTCTCGACACCGAGACCGCTCCGCATCGTCACTCGTGCCTCGCGGGGTGCGGTCTCGTACTCGGGAAGATCCTCGGCGTAACGGCGGAGTGCGGCTGTGACCGCGTCGGTTTCGCCCACGTCGAGAAATCGGGCGGCGGCGGTGTAGTTCACGATTCCGGCGCGGAGCGCGTGATGGACGAATGGGACCTGCCGGACCGCCGTGCGGGTGTCGGCTGCAAGCGACATATCTCGATCAACAGCCGGTGTAGCGAAAAATTCGACGAATTTGGGGTCACGACTGCGCTCACAAAGATCGTCAGCAGTCCGCAAAAATCGTCGAATCGTGCGACTCGTCGACCACAAGTCACGACACAAATGAGAACCGCAAGCCACACTCTCCCCAGCCGATTCGCTCCGCTCGGTCTTCGACCTCGCGTCACTCATCCCTCGCACGAGTCGCGCACCTCTGGTGCGCTCCCGAGCGCCAACCGTCACCGTTCAGCCTCGACAGCCGGCTTGCGATCCGTCGTTTCGAGCAGCGGCTTTCCGGAGACGAAGCCAATAAGCCTACTGCGCCCTTCGAATCGACTAGTTATGCCGGCGCTCGTCATCGCCGCCCACGGCTCACACTTGAACCCTGGCTCGCACGATCCGGCCTTCGCCCACGCCGACACGATACGCGGGGCCGGCGCGTTCGACGAGGTCCGCGAGGCGTTCTGGAAGGAAGAGCCCTCGTTCCGCGAGGTGCTTCGCACAGTGGAAAGCGAGGAGGTGTACGTCGTCCCGCTGTTCGTGAGCGAGGGCTACTTCACCGAGCAAGTCATCCCGCGCGAACTCCGCCTGGAGGGGTGGGACGTCGCGGACTGGGATTCCGATGGGACCGACGCCGACCACGTCACGCTCACCGCCGACGATGTCGGGAAAACCGTCCACTACTGTGGACCCGTGGGAACCCACGAATCGATGACCGACGTGATCGTCCAGCGCGCTGAAACCGTCACCGGCGATCCCGACGTGGGCGAGGGGTTCGGGATCGCCGTCGTCGGTCACGGCACGGACCGCAACGAGAACTCCGCGAAGGCAATCGAGTACCACGCCGAGCGAGTCCGCGAGACCGGGCGGTTCGACGAGGTTCAGGCGCTATTCATGGACGAGGAACCCGAAGTCGACGACGTGACCGAGTACTTCGAGGCCGAGGACGTGGTGGTGGTCCCCCTCTTCGTCGCCGATGGGTATCACACCCAGGAGGACATCCCCGAGGACATGGGGCTGACCGACGATTACCGTGAGGGCTACGACGTGCCGGCCGCGGTCGACGACACCCGGATCTGGTACGCTGGCGCGGTCGGAACTGAGGCGCTGTTGGCCGACGTCCTCCTCGAACGTGCGGCCGACGCGGGCGCGGACGTCGGAAACGCGCTCGATCTCGTCCGCCAACGAACCCGTGGCACCGCCGCGGCGGGCGATTGAATGAACGACACCCAGTTGAACGCGCTCCGCGAGGCCGCCGCCGACGGTGTTTCGTGCGACGGGCTTCGAGTCGAGCGGACAGGCGAGGAGTACACTTTCGCGACCCCGGAGGCAACCCACGAGGGCCTCGACGAGGAGTCGCTCGACGCGCTCGCACAGGAAAACCCGTGGCTGGTCTCGAACTGGCACTTCTGGGCGGGTGCGAGCGAGACTCGCCGGGCGTACTGCCGGTGGATCGAGCGCGCCGATGAGCTCGGCGTGCGCGAGCGCTACGAAGCGCTCGTCGAGGGACTCTCCCGCGAGTGGGGTGAACTCCTCGTCACGGCCGGACTCGGCGAGGACGGCGAGCGCGTATACGAGCTCCGTCACGTCGACGACGTCGACACGGAGCCCGACGCGCTCGCACTCCACGACGACCCGCTCGATGCACGCGAGATCGCCACCGCCGACGAGGACGGCCGGTATCGGCCGTTGAAGACCGCCCCGACGCTTCGGCGCGGCTGGCGGTTCGCGGGGCTCGACGCCCGTGACCTCGTTCGCACAGTCGAATTCTTCTACCCGGCGACGGTGGCGAACTGGTCTCGTGAGCGCGAGGGCGACCTCGACGTGACCCACTTCCGCGAGACCGCAGACCGCCAGACCGGGATTTACCAGGTAGTCGACGAACTCGACGCGGAGGGCGTCGAGAACCTCGCCGCCGCGTGCTGTGTCGACTCACAGTGTCTCAAGCGCCGCGAGTGGGACGAGGACGACGAAACGGAACTCGACGTCCCGCGCGGCGACGGCGCGTTCCCGTGTCGGGAGCCGTGTTCGCTCGTGATCGCCGCCGCTCGGCAGTGGGCGATCCTCGAAAGCGAGGAGTCACGCACCTACGAATTCGAACTGACACCGAGCGAAAAGAACCAGATCGAGGACATCCTGGGTGCCGTCGCCGATGGCCGAACCGACGAGATCCGCGAGGCCGACGTCGCCGATGGAGCGAACCGCTATCGAGCGCGGTATCTCCGGGCGAAACGGACCGACGACGACGGGAACTTCGAGAACGTCGTCGAGCGTCAGTAAAGCAGTAGATAGCCCGCGACGACGAGTCCGCCGAGGACGGCGAGTGCGCCGACGAACATCGCGATGCCCTCGAGAAACAGGAGTCCGACCCCGAGCAGTATCACGAGTGCCGTCCCGCCGAGCAACACCGGCGTGTCGAGGCCCGACGACTGTCCGACGGACGATCGCCGCGACGAATGATGGGAGGACGACGGCTGAGAGGACGCCCGTCGCGACGCGGATCGGCCCGACGACGATCCCGTGCTCGTCGTACTCGTCGTGTTGGACGAGCGCGTCGTGGTTCTCGATCGATTCGACCCCTGAATCAGTGACTCGTCGATCTCGACGGTCTGTTTGCCGGCGGTGGGTTCGACCGAAACCGCGATATCGTGAGTTTCGCTGCCGTAGGCGGTGGCGACGGTGAGCGTCCCCCGGACGGGGCCGGTATCGTGAACGCTGACCGGCACTCGACTCACCGCGCCGGTCCGGATGTAGTGGTTGCCCGACGGGAGCGAAGCGACCTCCGCGAGGCCGTTGTTGAGCCGGAGATGGGCGTGGGCGGCCTCGCCGTGGTTCTCGATCTCGATCACGAACGAGTCGGCGGTCTCAAAGCTGTCCGGGGCTTCGATCGAGTGGAGGCGATCGCGGTTGAGGTGGACGGCAAGCGTCTCAGACACGGTCAGCTCCCCACATTCTCAGGCCGGTGCGTCGTCGCGCATGTCCGGCGGGAGGAGGTTCGGGATCCCCTCTTCGATGGGGTACTCCTCGCCGCACTCGGTACAGACGAGCCGCCCTTCGAGCACCTCGTCGTCGTCTCGTTGGATGGGTTCGAGCTCGAGCTCCTGCTTGTCCATCGGACACCGGATGATGTCCATCAGCGACTCCTTCACCGGCGCTCACCCCGATTCATGCGCGGAGCGAGGTTCGGCGGTGATAAAAACGTGGCGCTCGCCCGCGGTGCGGCGGTGCGGTTGCGGTGGCGGCGCGGCCGCGGGAGCGGTGGCGGTGTGGTTGTTGTGTGGTTGCGGTCCTGGCGGATGGAGGGCGAGGCGCGTGAGCGACCGCAGGGAGCGAGCAGCGAACGAAATGAGCGCGCGCCGTCGTTCCGCTTCGCTCCACGACGAGCCTCACGCTCGCTCCGCTCGCGTGAGACGCCGAGGGCTTCGGCGGTGGTGGTGACGGTGCGGTTCCTTGGTGGATCGAGGGCGAACGACCGGAGTTCTCGTGAGCCGAAGCGAACGAGAGCACGGAAGAGCGAAGCTCTCCCCGAGGGAGTGAGGGCTCGGACGGTGCTGTGTGATAGCGGTCGCGGGAAGCGTAGCATCCGCGAACGAGCGTAGCGAGCGCGGTTCGCCGTGAGCGAACGGAGTGAGCGAGCGGGTGTTTTTAGTCCAGGTTTTGCGAGGAGTGGTGGGCGAGCGACCGAGCAACGCGAGGGAGCGAGCGCACCCGACGAAGTAAACAGTGGGGGGGTTATTGGAACGGATCGTCGAGGACGATCGTCTGTTCGCGGTCGGGGCCGACGCCGATCGCCGAAATCGGGACATCGAGTTCGTCGCTGACGTACTCGACGTAGGTCCGGGCGTTCGCTGGCAGTGCATCGTAGCCCTCGTTCGCGACGGCGTCCCAGTCGGCCTCGGACCAGCCGTCGAACGATTTGTACTGGGGCTCGCACTCGCTCCACCGCTCGGTGGTTGCTGGCATCGTTTCGACCGTCTCGCCATCGAGTTCGTAGGCGTGGCCCACCTGAAGCTTCTCGATTCCCGCGAGCGTGTCGACGTGGTTGATCGCGAGTCCGGTGAACCCGCTCGCGCGCGCTGCGTGACGCAGCATCGGCATGTCGAGCCAGCCGATCCGGCGCGGCCGGCCGGTGACGGTGCCGTACTCGCCGCCAGCCTCACGGATGTGATCGGCGAGATCCGCCATATCGGGATTGCCACTGTCCGCTGGCGTCTGCCCCTCGACAAATCCCATCTCGGTCGGGAGCGGACCCGCTCCGACCCGTGAGAGATACGCCTTGACGACGCCGATGACTTCGCCACTGCCGACGACGGTCGGTCCGAGGCCCGTCCCCGTGGCCGCACCGCCCGCCGTCGGATTCGAGGAGGTCACGAAGGGGTAGTTGCCGTGGTCGATGTCGATCGCGGTGCCCTGCGCACCCTCGAAGAGGAGCTGTTCGCCGCGCTCGACGCGCTCGTCGAGATACGCGCCACAGTTCACCGGCATGTCGTTGTCGACGAGTCGTTCGCCGTATGCGCGATACTCGGCGAACAGCTCGTCGACATCGAACGCGCCGTCGAACGCCGACGGATCGCGGTCGTACACCGACTCACACAGTGCACGTTTTCGCGGGACGAGGGATTCGAGGCGATCGCGGAGCACTGCGGGATCGAGCAGGTCGCCGACCCGAATCCCGCGGCGCGCTGCCTTGTCCTCGTAGGCCGGCCCGATCCCGTTGCCGGTGGTGCCGATGTGGTCGTCCTTCGCGTCCTCCTCGATCCCATCGAGCGCACGGTGATACGGGAAGATGACGTGGGCGCGTTCGGCGACTCGAACGTCCGGATCGAGCCCACGATTGCGGAGCCCTTCGATCTCCTCGAACAGCGTCGCGGGGTTGACGACGCAGCCGTTGCCGAGCACGCCGGTTTTTCCCCGGACCGCGCCGCTCGGCACGAGCGAGAGTTTGTACTCTGCGCTCGTGTCGTCCGATTCCGTTCGCTCGTCGGTCGGGTCGTCGTACACGACGGTGTGGCCGGCGTTGTCGCCACCCTGATATCGACAGACTACGTCGGCCGGCTCGCTCCAGCGGTCGACCATCCCGCCCTTGCCCTCGTCGCCGAGCTGCGCGCCGACGATCGTTACGGTCATAGCCGAGGGTTCCGACGTTCGGGATAAACCGATTACGGTGTGCCTGTCGGTCATCGCCCGACCGGAATCAGCCAGCATTCCTCCAACCAACACCATTTTTCGGCATTCTTCGCCGTTGGCTACCGTCGGCCGGAAAGTATATTCGATATGCGTCCGTATCTCTCACGAGAATCGTCGGCGCGCGTGATGGTGGTCCCAACGCTGGCCTCACCACCGATCGTAGCCGCCCTCGGCAGTAACCTTTAAACCGTCTCTCCACGAGTTAACAAGTGCCATGATAGATCGACTCGAAAAGGAAGTCGATATGCTGGAGCGACATCTCCAGGTACTGCGTATCGTGATCGAAAGCGAACCGATCGGCATCGTGAAGATGTCGAACGAGACCGGTTACCCCCACCACAAGGTGCGATACTCGCTGCGCGTGCTCGAAGAAGAGACTCTCATCGAGCCATCGAGCCAGGGGGCAATCACGACCGAGCGCACCGCCGAATTCGTCGAGGAGCTCGACGGCAAGATCGACGGGATCGTCGAGAAACTCGACGGCATGAAGATCGAAGACGCGCCCGAAGCTGAATCGTAATCTCGACTGACTGATTCCCGATCGTCTCAGACCGTTCGTTCGAACGCTGACGCGTTCGTTGTGACCGGACGAGACCGAACACCGTTTCTGCGGTGTTTTCCTCTCTCGATAGCAGCTGCTTCGGAATGTTCAGGCTGTCACAGCAGCCGCCAGTGGCTCACTTGAGCCGTTCCTGAAGGAAGGAGGGATGCGCAGCGGTGACGCCGTCGATCGGGAGGATGGCATCTGCAATGATTGCGCCGACCGCATCGCCGTCGGGTGCACGGACTTCGGCCATCAGGGTGTGATCGCCGCTCGAACTGTACAGTGTCTCGATATCGTCGACGTTCTTGAGCTCGCGAGTCGCCTCAACGTAGCGTCCGCTCTCGACTTCGATGCCGACGAACGCGATCGATCGGCCCGAGAGCTTTTTCGGGTCGATGTCCGCGGAGTAGCCGACGATCACGCCGTCGCCTTCGAGTTTCTCGATGTACTTTCGAACCGTAGGTTTCGAAACCCCGGCTCGTTCGGCGATCTCGGCGTACGAGGCTTGGGCATCCTCCTCCAAGACGGAGAGGATGCGGTCCTCGGTAGCGTCCGCGCTCATGGATGATAGTTGGCGTGCGCGAAAAAATATCTTCCGAACCCGAAACTCGGGATCGAGTCGGCAGAACCCCGGGAGGGCTTACTTGTGGACGTCGAGGAGGTCGTAGCTACGTTCCCACTCGTAGTCGTCGTCGAAGTACCGCTCGGCGAGGGGATCCTCGGGCATCTCGCCGGTCTGGCGCTTCTCCTCGCCGTAGGATCGTCGATCCTCGTCGACGTAGAACCGCCCCGTGAGAACTTCGCCCTCGTAGAGTTTGTCCTCGGTTTCGTGCATCATCTCGGCGGCCTCACGTCGATCCGACACATCGAAGTCGAACTCGTCGGATTGCTGAACATCGGTATAGGGGACGTACTGTTTGGCGTCCTTGTTCCAGGTGGGACACTGGGTGAGGAAGTCGACGTGGGCGAACCCGTCGTGTTCGATCGCCTCCGCGAGGACTTCGGTCGCTTGTCGAGGATTCACCGCCGCCGTCCGCGCAACGTAGGACGCCCCCGCCGACAGTGCCATCGAGAGCGGTCGAATGGGGTCTTTGGCCGAGCCGTGGGGCTGAGTCTTCGATTTGTGACCCTTCGGGCTCGTCGGCGAGGTCTGACCTTTCGTGAGTCCGAAGATCTCGTTGTTGAACACGATGTAGGTCATGTCGTGGTTCTCGCGGGCGGTGTGCATGAAGTGGTTGCCACCGATACCGTAGCCATCGCCGTCNGATGTAGGTCATGTCGTGGTTCTCGCGGGCGGTGTGCATGAAGTGGTTGCCACCGATACCGTAGCCATCGCCGTCACCACCCGCCGCGATCACCTCCAACCCTGGGTTGGCGAGCTTCGCCGCCCGGGCGACGGGCAACGATCGGCCGTGGATCGAGTGCACGCCGTACGACTCGAAGTAACTCGATAATTTCCCGGAGCAGCCGATACCCGTGACGAGAAGCGTCTCGTCGGGCGTCCGCCCGACTTCGGGCATCGCGCCTTTCAGAGCTTTGAGGACGCCGAAGTCACCACACCCCGGACACCACGTCGCCTGGGGTTCGATCCCCGGCGTGAACACCTCGCGGTCGATCTCGTCGTCCTGTGCCGCACTGCCGATCGCGCTGAATGACTTGCTCATGGATTAATCACCTGCCGCCGGTTCGAGTCGGACTTGCGCCGTCGGTGGCTCACTGCCACCGTTCACCTGGACGTCGAAGCCCTCGACGATCTCGCCCGGCTCGAACGGGTTGCCATTGTATTTCAGCAGGCTTGTGAGTTTCTCGCCGAACCGTCCGAGTTCCTTCTGGGTGAGCCCGCGGAACTGTGCGCTCGCGTTCATCTCCACCACCAGACACTCCTCGACCGACTCTAAGAATGCGGTCACGTCGGCCTCGGGATACGGCATGAGGTCGCTCACGCCGAGTGCCTTCACCGAGTGGCCATCCTCATTCAAGCGGTCGACGGCCTCCTCGACGGTGGGTTGCTGGCTGCCCCAGACCAAGATCCCGTATTCCGCATCGTCGGGACCATACGCCGTCTGGCGATCGAGGTCGGTACTGTCGAGGTCGTCGCGGATGGCATCGAGCTTGCGGAGGCGGCGGTCGGTCTGAGCGACGCGGTTGTCGGGGTCCTCCGAGATGTGGCCTTGCGGGGTGTGTTCGTTGCCGGAGGCGAGGTAGCGCCCGCCCTCTTGGCCGGGGATCGATCGCGGACTCACACCATTCTCGGGATCGTGCTGGAAGCGATTGAGCTTCCCCGAGGCGTGGTGGGGAGCCTCCGCGATCTCCTCTTCGGTGAGCGTGCTTCCCAAGTCTGGGTTGGGCTCGCGATCGAAGTGAGCTTCCGGAACGTTGGTCATCTCGCCCGAGAGTTTTTGATCGATGACGATCACGGCGGGAATCTGGTACTCGTAGGCCACCCGGAAGGCTTCGCGAGCCTGATCGTAACACTCCGCGACGTTGCCCGGCGCGAACACCACGCGATTCGAGTCGCCCTGACTGGTGTAGAGGACGTGCTCCAGATCGGCCTGTTCGGGTTTGGTGGGCATCCCGGTCGAGGGACCGGCACGCATCGCTTCGACCAGGACNGAGTCGCCCTGACTGGTGTAGAGGACGTGCTCCAGATCGGCCTGTTCGGGTTTGGTGGGCATCCCGGTCGAGGGACCGGCACGCATCGCTTCGACCAGGACAAGGGGCGTTTCGGTCATCTCCGCGAGGCCGAGCGGTTCGGACATCAGTGCGAACCCGCCACCCGAAGAGCCACTCATGGCTTTCGCTCCCGCATGGGAGGCACCGATGGCGAGGGCGGCGGCGGCGATCTCGTCTTCGACCTGTTCGGAGATCCCGCCGAGTTCGGGGAGGTGCTGGCTCATGATGGTGAACACGTCGGTCCAGGGCGTCATCGGATAGCCCGCGATGAACCGNTTCGGGTTTGGTGGGCATCCCGGTCGAGGGACCGGCACGCATCGCTTCGACCAGGACAAGGGGCGTTTCGGTCATCTCCGCGAGGCCGAGCGGCTCGCTCATCAGCGCGAACCCGCCACCGGACGACCCGCTCATGGCTTTCGCGCCGGCGTGGGAAGCACCGATAGCGAGGGCGGCAGCGGCGATCTCGTCTTCGACCTGCTCGGAGATCCCGCCGAGTTCGGGGAGGTGCTGGCTCATGATGGTGAACACGTCGGTCCAGGGCGTCATCGGATAGCCCGCGATGAACCGNTCGGAGATCCCGCCGAGTTCGGGGAGGTGCTGGCTCATGATGGTGAACACGTCGGTCCAGGGCGTCATCGGATAGCCCGCGATGAACCGACAGCCCTCGTCGATCGCGCCGTAGGCGAGCGCGTTCGAGCCGTTGAGCAGCACCTGCTGTTCGTCGTGTGGTTCGGCGGTCGGTGCTTCCAACTCGTGGGTGTGCTCCAACTCTGTCGTCTGCTGGTAGGCCTCCTCCAAAACGGTGAGGTTGTCCTCGAGAATGTCCCCGCCCATGTTGTCGCTCATGAGCTCCTCGAACGGATCGGTCTCCATCCCGAGGAGGGCGGCCGTCACGGCAACGCCGGCGGTGTTGCGCATGATCTCGCGGCCGTGTTCGCGGGCGATCCCGCGGAGATCCATCGGATAGACGTGCCAGTCGTTCTCTTCGACGCGTTGGTCGANTCGAAGTCGTCGATCTCAGAGGCATCGAGCAAGCCCTCGTCGTAGACGATCACGCCGCCCTCCCGAAGCTCGTCCAAGTTCTCCGAGAGGGGCTTGGCCTCCTCGTTGCCGTAGTAGGCCTCGTCCTGGGGGTTCCGCGCGAAGCTGTCGCCGAGCGCCAGCAGGAAGTTGTACCCGTCGCCGCGCGACTTCACGTCGTGCTCTGCGGCGCGCACCTCGACGTAGGTGTGCCCGCCCCGGATCCGCGAGGGATAGTGTCGGTGGGTGAAGACGTGCAATCCGGCCCGCATCAGCGCCTTGGTGAAACTCTGGCTGGTCGAGTCGATCCCGTCACCGGAACCGCCCGCGATCCGCCAGATGAGTTCTGTTCCTGTCATAACTGTCCTCGTCGAACTGCGTGTGGTGGCGTTTGTGACGATGTTATAAAAGGGTTTTCAGCATATCGATATGAATCGATCATGTGGGTTTGGCATATATTCACATTGATTATCATCGGCGACCGACAACTCTCTCGGAGGACTACATCACAACACGGACAGTGGTACTGTCGGCGGTCGAATCACTTCTCGGAGCTGTCATCAGTCGCGACAACCGTTAGTGTATCACTTATGACCATCCAGACCTGGCGAACGACGATCCGGACATCGACCCAGAACGATTGCTGGTGGATGTACTGGGTGTCGTACCGGAGTTTCCGCTCGGGATCGTGGCCAGTGGCACCATTGATCTGGGCGAGGCCGGTCAGACCGGGTTTGACGAACCACCGCCGTCGCCACTGGGTAATGCCGGACTCGATGTCGGCATCGAGTTCGGGACGTTCGGGTCGTGGGCCGACGACCGCCATATCGCCGACGAGGATCGACCAGAGTTGAGGAATCTCGTCGAGATGAGTGCGTCTGAGGATGCGCCCGGTGCGGGTGACGCGGGAGTCGATACCGCCGGCGTCCTCCTCGCTCAACTTCGCGCCGGTGTCGGCCTCGGCATCGTTGACCATGCTCCGGAACTTGTAGATCTCGACGGTTTCGCCGAACTCCGCGGTGCGCTCCTGACCGTAGAGCACTGGCCCCGGACTATCGAGCTTGATCGCGACCGCGATCGGGAGAATGATCGGCAGGAGCACGATCAGCCCGGTGGCGGCGAACGCGATGTCGAACAGCCGCTTCAGCGCCCGGTCTTCCCAGTCCCAGGGTTCGAGTTGGATGTCGACGAGGCCGACGACACTCGTATCGGTAGTGAGGACGCTGTCGGCGTGTTTACGGTGGGCTTTCGCGGCCACGCCGTGGTCGTAACATGTCGCGAGCGTGCCGAAGAACTCCGCGCGATCCGATCGCTCGAATGCGAGCACTGCAGTGTCGATGTCGTGTTCGACGAAGACCTCTTCGAGCCGTGAGAGCCCGCCGAGACACTCCACGTCGTCGAGACGAGGCTGCTGGTGAGTGCCACCGTCGGCGAATCGGGTGGCTGATTCCTGTCCTACAGGTGTGGGGTCGTACTGGATGGCAGGGGCGACGTAGCCCACGATCGAGAGATCGGTGGTTTCGAAGATTTCGGCCATCGCAGTCGGATCGTCGCCGACCAGCACCGCGCGGTGGTTCCCGGCGGCAGGGCGTCGACGGATCAGGACGAACCACGCGGGGAGCCAAACCCCAAGTAGCACAGCCATCATTACGAGCGTAGTCCGGGGAAGTCGGTAGGTGTAATCGAGGTAGCCGACCGCAGCAAGCGCGAGACACGCCGCAAACAGCCGACGGACAGTGAGTGAGATGGTGTCGAGAATCCGGCGGGGCCGAGGCTTGAACAGTGGCCCAAGTGCGATAAACACCACGACGAGGGCAGTAGCTGCGGCCACCGTCAACGCTCCGTCGGTGAGTGTCGTGGGCACGAGTCGGCCCGAGACGGGGAGCGACGTCAGGATCTGCTGAGCGAACGGGTGATTGGCTACCACGATCGCGCCTACGACGAGCACAGCAGTTCCGAGGGTGCTCGCGACGCGATACCGCAGCCCTGTGGTAAGCCCCATGGATGCGACCGATCACTCTAACCGACCGAATCGGCGGGCATAAGCATTGTGGAAGGTCTTGTACGAACGACGATGCGGATTTTAGAGACTGCAACTCCCGACTGGTAACGGCGTCACGGATTCAGCTCCCTCTCGTCACTAGCGCCCGACGAACGCCTTTCGGACACGGCGATACCACAGTACGGGTCTTGAGGCGTCGATTCAATCCAGACTCTGTCGGACTGCCTCGCGTGGCGATCAACAGTTCTGGCAGTAAGCTACTACCGAGAATGATAGCCATTGTCGATTGCTATCCTTCCAGCCGCTCGCCGGCCCGATGTCACCGAAGACGGTCGACAACTGCTGTTACGGCAGACGCCCGAACGACGGCAGCGCGTCCTGCTTTTTCGATGCTTGTGTCGGGTTCGCGAGCACCGACCCATTCCGGTAGACGGTGGCGTCGCCGTCGATGTCGAGACTCTGGATCTCGCCGAGGTAGGCGAAGCTGTCGCGGCCACCCTCGCCGACCTGGCCGGAGACGGTCCGACCGTTGACGGAATCGTTGGGGTCGGCGGCACCCATGACGGCGCTTTTCACGACGCCGTCGGAGGTGGTGAACTCGAACTCGGCGTGAGTGTCGCTCTCGATGGAGAGGGTGTTGGGAAGGAACTCGGCGGGATCGACGTTCTCGCCGTTGTAGTAGAGATTCGCACCACCATCGAGCACNGTGCTCGATGGTGGTGCGAATCTCTACTACAACGGCGAGAACGTCGATCCCGCCGAGTTCCTTCCCAACACCCTCTCCATCGAGAGCGATACCCACGCTGAGTTCGAGTTCACTACCTCCGACGGTGTCGTCAAAAGCGCCGTCATGGGTGCAGCCGACCCCAATGATTCCGTCAATGGTCGGACCGTCTCCGGCCAGGTCGGCGAGGGTGGTCGCGACAGTTTCGCCTACCTCGGCGAGATCCAGAGTCTCGACATCGACGGCGACGCTACCGTCTACCGCAACGGTGACGCGATCGATCCCGACGAACTCGGATCGGGTAGCTCCGGTGGATCGAACGTCCTGACGATCGAGGGTGCACCGGGGGCGGACTACGAACTCGCGGCGAGCGACGGCCTGGCGAAAACCACCACGATGGACGGGGCGACGNTCGCTCTCGATGGAGAGGGTGTTGGGAAGGAACTCGGCGGGATCGACGTTCTCGCCGTTGTAGTAGAGATTCGCACCACCATCGAGCACCAGCCTGGTGATCTCACCGCCGATGGCGAAGCTGTCCCGGCCGCTGCCACCGACCTGACCGGTCGCGGTGGTCCCGTCGATGGTGTCGTTCGGATCGATCGTCGCCCCGTCCATCGTGGTGGTTTTCGCCAGGCCGTCGCTCGCCGCGAGTTCGTAGTCCGCCCCCGGTGCACCCTCGATCGTCAGAACGTCCGCGCCCGGACCCGGCTCCGACGATTCTGGTTGTGGTTCGGGCTCCGGCTGCGGCTTGGATGGTGACGCACCGTTCGGGACCGGACAGGTGCCGCTGTCGCCGATCCCGCTGACGGCGACCGACGCGTTCTGGCGGACGACGCTCTCGCCCGCCACGTCGATCGTTCCGTTCCGGAGCACGCAGTCGTCGGAATCGACGATCGTGACTCCGTCTCGACCGGCTCCTGTAACGTGGATACAGCACCCCTCGATCATCGATCCGGAGCGCTGGCGCAGCTCGATTGCCGACGTCCCGCTCGCACTCCCGGTGACGCTGACGTTCCGCAGCGTGCCGTCGTACGGTGCACCGGTGTTGTAGGCCCCGCCAGTCGGATCCTTCGCGAGCACGCCACGAACCCCGTCGATGTCGACCCTGATACGGGTGTTGCGAACGTGGAATCGGCCGATATCGCCCGATGCGACCACTCCGCCGCCGGAGTGGGGGGCGTCGGCGATCGTAATGTCACAGTTTCGGACCTCCGGTCCGGCGGTGTCGAGTGATCCGACTTCGAAGCGGACCCCGCGTCCGTTGAGCATCTGTCCCGGGTTGGGGCTGCTACTCGCTTCGGCGTCGACCTCGATGGTTGCTCCATCGACGTAGCTCCCCTCGCTGCCGATCCGGACCTGTGAAATATCGTTGTTCCGGAAGGTGCCACCCTCGACACGGACGACGCCGTAGGTTCGGCTGCAGTAGAGCCCGTTGTTCGGGAACCCCTCGATGTGGCAGTTCCTGAGCGTGATGGTCCCTCTGGTGCTCATCCCGATCCAGACGCCGACGCGTCCCTCGCCGCGGTTGTACGCCCCCATCATACCGGCGTCGTTCACCGTGACGTTCTCGACGACACCGGTGCCGTCCGCCGAGCGAACGATGGGCGAGAGCGCGTTCGTGACCGCCGGGTTCCCACCGCCCGCGCCGCGTGGTTCGCTGTCGAAGTGGACTCCCTGGCCGATGTACTCGACGTCGTGAACGTGGAGATCGTCGGCCGCACCAAGGTGGAGTCCCGGCGTCGCCCCGTGGGCCCGTTGATCGATGTCGATGTTCTCGAACAGTAGCCCGGTTCCGCGGTCAGCGACGAGCACTTTCTCGTTGAACCCCTCGGGAACCGCGAAGCGAACGTCGCCTTCGCCGAGGAACCCGAGGTTCGTGGCATCGAGCACGACGTTCTTCTCGGTGAACCTGTAGGTTCCAGCCGGGAACTTCAGGAGCGTGTAGTCGTCGGCCGCTGCCCGCAACTGGTCGTCACACGGTTCCGTGCCGGTTGGATCGCAGCCGGCGTCCTCGACCATGTTTACGGTTCGTTTGAACCGGATTCCCCGGTGTTCCGCGGCGCTCGCCGATCCCGAAAACAGCGCGGCTGAACCGGCGGCGATCCCCGCGGCTTTCAGACACGATCGTCGATCGATGGCGAAGTCGCTTTCCGTCTCGCTACCCCTCCGGCCGCATTCGCTATCATTGCGTGGCATCAGTGTTTCGCTGGTTGGTTGTTTCCCAAAGGCCCCTCCGAGACTCGCGGACTGCATCCGTCCCCCTCGAAGCGGTCCGAACGGTCGCTAAACCTTCCCCTCCGTTTCGAGGAAGAACAGGGTTCGCTCGCCCTTCGCGGTGAGCCCGTACACGCGCTCGTCGTCGGTAACGAGGAGTTCGGTGAGCTCGCGATCACGGAGCTCCGCCGCTGCGTCCCTTGCGCTGGCGGCACTGACGGATCGCTCGGCAGCGATCTCGTCGGGGGCCGCGGGTCCCTCAACCAGCTGTTGGAGCACGGCGACGCGCGCCGCCGATCCCGTCACGAACTCGCTGGCGTTTTCCTCTGTTGTGGCCTCGGCTTCGATGGTTGGCGTTTCTGGCATGTCGTATCTCCGTCCACTTTCGCGTAGATTAACTGAACAACACTATATAAATAATTCGTCATAGAGATTAACGATTGAGAGCCATCGTCTTCAACACACGATGCAGCAGCGATCGGTTTTCGACATCGATTCGTCGGAGGATGTATTCCCCCTATTATAATCGTTGTGGCCGTTCGCCGGTCGTTACCGGCCGTAGCTCATCATCACGTATAAGCCACGGTTGCCCGTTGGCGTCCACATGAAACTTCGCGCCGCCGTCGGTGCTCTCGCTGGCGCGGGACTCGTCGCCGTGACCAATCGTGCACTGACCGGTCGTGCGGGCGTGCTCGATCACGCGCTTCCCGGCACCCAGCACACGTACCGCTGGCGAGGGTTCGACATCGCCTACGCCGAAGCGGGCGATCCGGACGATCCCGACTGTCTCCTGCTCCACGGGATCAACGCCGCCGGATCGAGCCGGGAGTTCGAGCGAGTCTTCGAGCAACTCGCCGCCGAGTACCACGTGATCGCGCCCGACTTTCCGGGGTTCGGACGCTCGGACCGGCCGCCCCTCGTGTACTCCGCGTCACTCTACACCACGTTCGTGACCGAGTTCGCTTGCGAACTCACCGACGACGCGGTCTGTGTCGCGTCGTCGCTTTCAGGTGCGTACGCCGCACTCGCTGCCGACGACGCCGGCTTCGCCGAGCTCGTTCTCGTCTGTCCGACCGCCGAGACGATGCCCGAGCGTCGGGTGTGGTTCCGCTCGCTGCTCCGCTCGCCGTTTGTCGGCGAAGCGCTGTTCAACCTCCTCGCCAGCAAGCCCTCGCTCCGGTACTTCGAACGCGATCACGCCATCGCCGACCCGTCGATTCTCACCGAGGAGTATATCGACTATCGCTGGCGGACGACCCACCAGCCGGGTGCGCGGTTCGCCCCCGCCTCGTTCGTGAGCGGGTTTCTCGATCCCGACATCGATCTCGGCGATCGACTCGCTGCGCTCGACATCCCGACCACGATCGTCTGGGGCCGCGATGCCGATCCCCCGGGACTCGAACGCGGTCGGGAGCTTGCGGATACCGCCGACGCGCGGTTGGTGGTGTTCGACGACGCCAAACTCCTTCCGCACGTCGAACGGTCGGCGGCGTTCGTCGATACACTCGCCGAAACGCTCCCGGCGTAGCGCCATCGCCGGCCGAGACTGCTACGCTGGCCGCGGCCGTCCCGACGACCGCAACCGCTGTTGGCGAATTTGTTACACGACGATACAGCTTTCCGTTCCGACACCGTTGGCCCGGCCGTGCCATCCGATCCTCCTCGGCCGATCGACCGCCGCGCATTCGTGAAAAGCGCGGTGGCGATCGGCGGCGCGAGCGCGTTGTCGGCGTGTCTCGACATGGAGGCGAACGCCGACTCGTCGGGCGAACCCGAGTTTCCGCGCGGTCCCGATGACCTCTCGACCCTCCCCGAGCGACAGCACGCGTGGAACGAGTTTCTGGTCACGGACGCCAACGGTGACACCGTCCTCCCGCGCCACCAGGTGCTGCTCTCGCTTTCGTACACCGGGTCGGTACCGCCGACTGACGCCGAGCGAGAGACCGTCGAGAACACGTTTCGCACCGTCGAACGAGCCTTCGAGCGCGGCACTGGCGGCGAAGCCGGCGCGACGTTCAACGACGGTCTCCTGTTCATGTTCGGGTACGCGCCCGCGTACTTCGCCCGGTTCGACGCGTCGCTGCCGGACGACATCGATCTCCCGACGCCCACGGCCGTACTCGACGAGCTCGACGAGCCGACCGATCGTGCCGACAGCGCCGACGCACTCCTGACCTTGAACAGCGATTACGGCTCGATCCCGCTCGCGGTCGAGGAAGCGCTGTTCGGTGAACAGGACACGCTCAACGGCGTCGAGATGGACGCGACGTTCGACGAGGTCTTCGAGGTGGTCGACCGCCGAACCGGCGTCGTTGGTCGAGGACTGCTGGCGGAGGAGATCGATCACGACGCGATCGACGACGACGCACCGCTCTCGATGGGGTACAAGTCGGGCTATCAGGACACCAACCCCGCCGAGGATCGCGTGACCGTTCGAGAAGGACCGTTCGCCGGCGGGACGACCCAGCTCACCTCGCGGCTGGGCATCGATCTCGACGCGTGGTACGATCTCGACGCTGACGCCCGCGTGACCCAGATGTTCAGCACCGCACACACCACGCGGGAAGTGGGCGAGACCGGCGAGAACCTCGGTGGTCGGAGCGGGATCACCGAGGAGATGGCCGAAGACCTCGAAACCAAGGCCGACGACCACGGCCGGCTGGGCCACGCACAGAAGGCTGCGCGGGCGCGCGACAACGATTTCGCTCCCAAGATCCTTCGGCGATCCGAGGGAGTCGGTACCTCGCCTGACCACGACGCGGGAATGAACTTCAACTCGATTCAGCGCGGGATGGAGAGCTTTATCGAGGCGCGAAAGGCGATGGACGATCTCGGTGGTGCGGACGCCCACCACAGTGGGATCGTCGACTTCCTTACTGTCGAGCGCCGGGCGACGTACCTCGTCCCGCCGCGCCCGTTGCGGGCGCTACCGGGGCCGCGACCCGACCAGGAGTGATCGTCGCTCGGTGGTATGGGTAATCTTCAGCCCGTGGCGTTCCGATAGCTCGCGCGGTCGGCGATTCCATCGGGCGTCACCACGATCCGCTGGCCCGCCGAGACGTTTCCGAGGACGCGCTCCGTGCCGTCGGGCCAGACCACACGGAGTGCCGATACCGACTCGTTCTCGCCGAGCCCGAAGTGAACGAAGCGGGTGTCCTGGGACTGGTAGTCGGCCTTTGCGGTGTTCATCCGGAGCTGGGTGTCGTTGCCAGTAGTGGCGTACACCCGTGCGCCGAGCGAGGTGTAGTCCAGGCTCCCTGACTTCACGCGAACCTGGAGGCTGTTGCCCTGTGTGGCGTTATTGCGGTAGAGCCGGTGGCGGTCGTCGTAGGTCGCCAGCGCGAGGTCCGCAGTTCCGGAGCGATCGTAGTCGAGGTGGGAAACTCCGCGACCGTTGGTCGATTCGAACCCGATCCCGGTCGCGCTCTGGCGGTAGAAGTCGCCGTCGTGCTGGACCCACGTCATCGGGGTCGGGTACCGTGGTTCGGAGTCGTTGAACGCAATGACGGTCTGGGTGGTGTGGAACACGTCCTGCTCGCCGTCGCTGTCGAAGTCCGTGATCGCCGCCGCCCAACCCCAGCCACCCCGGTACAGGCCGAGACGCTCACCGGCGTAGGTGAATCCTGCGTCGGTGGCGTTGGTACGGCCCGTGTCGCCAGCACTGCTGGTGCTGCCGGCGTTGTTCGTGCCGTTCGTCTCGTTTGCTCCGAGCAGTACGTTGTTGCCCCGCATTCGCTTGCCGAGGCGGTTCTCGACGAAGCTCTCGAACAGTTCTCGCTCCTGTTCGGACAGCGCGCTCGTGTTCTCGGGGAAGTAAATGTTGGTGACGAACAGATCGAGCCGACCGTCGCCATCGAGATCGGTCGTCTCGGAGGACATCCCGTTCCGGTCGGTCTCCTCGCCGAGCACCCGCTTTTCGAACGTGCCGTCGCCCTTGTTGTAGTAGATCGTGTCGTTGTAGTAGTCGTTGGCGACGTGGATGTCGGATCGGCCGTCGGCGTTGAGGTCGACGAAACTGGTCGCGAGGCTCCAGTGTGAACCCTCGATCCCGGCGTCGGTGGCGCGCTCGAACCCGCCGCTTGCGTTCGTGGCGTCCGCACAGGTCCCGCGGTAGAGCAGGTTCTGGTTACCGTTGTCCTGCTCGATCAGCGTGGTCGGCGCGTTCCACGCGCGCGGAGTGGTGTTCTCCCAGTCGCCGTACTGGGCGATGAACAGGTCGGGACAGCCGTCGCCGGTGTAGTCGGCGGCGCTCGCACTCACCGGGATCGCGAGCTCGTCGTCGAGCCCCACGTCAATCTCGTGGAATTCGCCCTCGCGGTTTTCGAGGAAGACTGGTGTGGCGTTCCGCCGGAGTACGAGGAGATCCTGCCAGCCGTCGGTGTCGCGGTCGAAAAAGAGCGCGCTCTGAACGTGGCCCGGTATCGTGGGGAGCGCCTCCGAGCGCTCGAACGCACCACCCGTGTTGTGGAAGAGTGCGGGATCGTCGCCACCGATGGCGAGGAGGTCTGTGTGAAGATCGTTATCGTAATCCGCGGTGTAGACGCTGTCGTTGCCGTTGCCGAGGCCCGAATCCGTCGTCTCGTAGTCGAGACCGGCGTCGTCGGCCGCGGCGAATGAGAGCGCAGTGTCCGAGGGAGTCCCGCCCGTCGCCCCGCCGAGACAGCCCGCAAGCACCACGGCGGCAACGAGAACGATCGCTCGGAACCCCTCGCGCATACGCCACGGTCGAGAGTCGACGGGATAAGTATACCGCCGTTCTGGGTTCGGAACGAACGGTGCACCCCGACTCACGGGGCGGTTCCGCCGGGTTCAAGCGCTCCCCCCGTGTGGGGCGGGTATGCGTCGCGGAAAGCTCTCGTCGGTGCTCGTCGGGTTCGCCGCCGCCGGCGTCGTGTTCGCCGCGCTGTTCTGGTTCGTCGGCGTCGAGGACGTGCTCGCGGCGATCACGCGCGCCAGCCTCCCACTCGTGGGCGTCGTCGCCGCGATGATCGTAGCATGGCTCCTCGCATGGGGACTCGCGCTCCGCTGCATCCTCGCGGCGCTCGGCGTCGATCTCTCGTCGTTCGATTCGGTGCTTGTCACCGCCGCTGCGGCCTTCATCAACCACGTAGTGCCGTTCGGCCAGGCGAGCAGCGAACCGGTCACGGCGTGGCTGCTGACCGATATCTCCGACACGGAGTTCGAGACCGCACTCGCCTCCATCGCGAGCCTCGACGCGCTCAACTTCGTCCCCTCGCTCTCCTTTGCGGTCGTTGGCGTCGGGTATTACGCTACTGCGGTCGCGCTCAGCGACGGGCTCGCGGTACTGGTCGCCAGCGTGATCGTGGCGGCGGTCGGACTACCACTACTGGCAGCGCTCGCTTGGCGGCGTCGCGTGGCGCTCCAGCGCCGACTCGTAAGTGGTTTGACGCCGGTGATCCGTCGGATCTCGGGCGCGCTTCCTGGTGATCCGCTGGAACCCGACGAGATCGCAACCCGGATCGGGAACTTCGTCGAAGCGGTCGAGCGCGTCGCGGGCGATCGGCGGCGGGTGGCGGCCGCACTCGCCTTTTCGGCGACCGGCTGGGCGTGCCAGGCGCTCGGGCTCTGGGTCGCGCTGCTCGCTGTCGGCGCGTCGGTTCCGATCTACATCCCGTTTTTCGTCGTTCCGATCGGCACCACCGCGAGCATCGTGCCGACGCCGGGTGGGCTCGGCGGGATCGAGACGGTCAACATCACCCTCCTCGTGCTCGTGACGAGCGTGAGCCCGACGACTGCGACCGCCGCGGTGACGATCCACAGCGTCGGCGGGTTCTTCCTGACCAATAGCTTAGGTGCCGCTGCGGCGGCGACGATCAAGATCCGCGGTGCGTCGATCGTGGGCCGGCCAGCTTAGAGATAACCGAGGTCCCGCAGTCGGGCGTCGATGTCGAGTCGTTCGGCGTCACCGAGTTCCTCGGTCGGGAGGTGGCGTTGCAGCCGCGACGCCAGCCGGTCGGCCTCGATCGGGGCGAGCTCTCGGGGATCGGCGTCGAGATCGTAGAGCTCTGCATCCCACTCGCGGTCGGGGTACTCTACGTACTTCGCACCGTCATGGCGGATCGCGCGCGCCCAGTTGCGCGTGCGATGGAGCGACGCACCGCACGCCCGCATGTACGCCGGACGGTCGGTAACTCCGTCCGCCGGCAGGAGCGCTTCGCCGTCCATTCCGACGTCGATATCGATGTCGAGTGCCGCGAGTAACGTCGGGAGAACGTCGATCTGCCGGGTCTGGGCGGTGATCGTCGCAGGGTCGATCCCCGGCCCGGAGAGGAGGAAGGGGACGTTGGTCGCGAAGTCGAAAACGTTCTCACCGTGGCCGTTTTCGAGGAAATGATCGGCGATGTCGGGGCCGACCCCATCGAGCGAACGATTCAATCGGCCGACCACGGCGCGAGTGTCGACGCCGCCGTAGTACCGGACGGCGTCGCGGACGCTCTTGCCGAGAAGTCGGAGCGGGTTGTGGCGGTGGGTGATGCTCTCACCGTGATCGCCGTGGATCGCGACGAGGGTGTTCTCGGGAAGTGCCTCGACCAGATCCTGGAGCTCCCGATCGAGCGCGCTGAGCGCACGGGTGTATCCAGTGTCGCCGTAAGCCGGTTCGTCGTATTCAGCAGGTACGTCGATGTCTTCGTGGAGCTCCCACAAGTGGACGAACGCCGCGAACGGCTCCGGAAGCCCCGCGAGCCGGTCGTGCGCAGTCTCGCGCCAGTCGCCGAACAGCGACCGGTCCTCCTCGCGGTGGCGGTAGACATCGAACCCCCGATCGAGATCAGTCTCTGCGACCAGCGGGCCGGTGACGAGTGCTTCGGTGTGCCAGCCGTGTTCGGCGAGGATTCCGGGGAACGTCGAGATCTCGGGGTCGAGCCGACCGTGCTGGAGCGAGTGGACGCCGTTGCGCTCGGAGTACGAGCCCGTGAGGAGGCTCGCGACTGCGGGCGTCGTCGTGGTCGCGGTCGCGAAGAGCTGCTCGCAGGCGAGTCCCGATGCTCTGAAATCGTCGAGAAACGGCGTGTCGGACGCGCTCGACGCGAGGCAGTCCTCACGGAGACAGTCGACACAGAGCACGAGGAGGTTCGGTTTCGAGGGCACGGCTACTGTCCGGGATGGTGGCTCCGGCGGTCAAGGACTTTCCGGAGTCGGGTCGGTTGGCGGGCGAGCGGTAGCGGTTCGGTTGCGGGCCTCGGCGGATCGAGGGCGAGGCGAACGAGCGTAGCGAGTGAGCCGAGGGCTCGGGCGGTGCTGTGCGGTCAGCGGTTGTGTGGCGGTAGTGTAGCGGTCGCGGAGAGCGCCAGTGTTCTCACGCGAGCGAGGCGAAGCCGAGCGAGCGGGAGTTTTTCATGAACGTTCGTTAGAGCGGAGCTCTAACGCAGCCCATCAGAAGTCTTCGACTTCTGAGGACGTTTTTGCAAGCCGAGCGGGACGGCGGAGCCGTCCCGCTGGCCGTGCGAGCGGGCCTTCGGCCCGCGAGCAGACGGGGGTCGCGCGAACGAACGAAGTGAGTGAGCGCGATCCCCCCGCAGTAAAAAGGTTCTCAGGCGTATCCGAGCGACTTGAGACGTGCGGCGGTCGTACCGCTGGTCGCAGTGGCATCGTACTGTGCGGGTTCGTGGACCCGACGATCGGTCGCGGTGGTCTTGCACCACGGCACTTCCCGGAGGCAGGGGAGCGCGACGCCCTCGGCGTGGCCGTAGAGCCCCGCTTCACCTACGGCATTGCCGTGGTCTGCGGTCACGACCACCCGATCGGCGTCGACATGATCGAGCAGGAGCTGTACCTCGTCGAGCACGTACTCGAGGTTCGCTCGATAGCTCTCCCAGACCTCGCTCTCGGTCCGCTGGCCGAAGCGGAGCTCCTCCCAGACCGACATCGATTCGTCGCCGAACTCGTCGAGGGTGACGCCCGTATCGCGGTCGCCGTCGGGGATCGAGGGGAAGTGTGGCTGCATGTAGTGGACCACCATCCGATCGAACGAGCGCTCGCGGCCGACGGCGATGGTGCGGTCGGTCAGCGGTCGTGCGGGGATCGTTCCCAACTCGTCGTCCCACGCGTACCGCCAGACCTCGTCGACGAGGCCGAACGCTTCCTCGTCGAGATGGGATTCGGAGTAAGGGTTGCCCGTGATGTACGCCGTATCGCGGAGGTCGTCGGGGTCGGCGTCGCCGAAGACGCCTTCGATCCATTCGGTCGAGGTACTGCCCGCCGAAATCCGCGACTCGCCGCCGTAGAGGCCGTCGTAGCTCCCGTCAGCGACCACCTCGTCGAAGAGGTCGGCCCGGCACGCGTCGAGGACGATCAACAGGTCCCAGTCCTCGGCGTAGACGGGGTCGGGATCGACGGAGGGCACCGTTCCGAAGTACGCTCGCGAGAGGAACTCCCGGATGACGTCGGGCCCACCGTGACGGAGATTACGGTAGGCGTCGGCGACGTGCCGCCCGAGTCTGCGCATGACATATACGGGGGATCAGCGTGGGTATAAAGATTAATACTTGCTTGTGTGAGATGTTGGCGGAGTCTGTCACCAAATACGGTCCGATCCCGCCCTCGAAACGCCGTGTACAGCCACCATGCGGCTCATCTCTGTTGACCACAGCTTCCGTCAGACCGATCACGACTCCGACGGCTCGTGCTGCGGACGTTGTGGTATTGCGGTGCGGACCTGGTGGATGAAGGGCGAGTGAGCGAAGCGAACGAGGGCTTCTGCGGTGCTGTGCGGTTGCGGAGTGTGTCAGTAATCGTACCGTGAACGAGGCCGGAGGCCGAGTGAGCGGGTGTTTTTGATGAACCTTTTTGCGAGGAGTGGTGTGCGAGCGTAGCGAGCGCACCCGACGACGTAAAAAGGTTCAGGCGAAGGTTTTGGTGACTTCGTCGGACTCCTCGTCCTCGGCCTCGATCTTCGTCCACGCTTCGTCGAAATCGGCCATCCGGACCTCGGTGCGGTCGTCCCGGATGGCGAACATCCCGGCCTCAGTGCAGACAGCCTTGATGTCCGCGCCGCTGGCGTCGGTCGCGTTCGCCGCGAGGTCACCGAAGTCGACATCGTCGGCGAGATTCATGTCCTGAGTGTGGATCGCGAAGATCTTCTCGCGCCCCTCGGCGTCGGGTTTGGGAACTTCGATGAGCCGATCGAACCGACCGGGACGGAGGATGGCGCGATCGAGCATGTCGAAGCGGTTGGTGGCGGCGATGATCCGGATCTCGCCGCGCTCCTCGAACCCATCCATCTCGCTGAGGAGCTGCATCATCGTGCGCTGGACCTCGGCGTCGCCCGACGTTTTGGAGTCGGTGCGTTTGGAGGCGATCGCGTCGATCTCGTCGATGAAGATCACCGCGGGCTCGTGCTCGCGGGCAACCTCGAAGAGATCCCGGACGAGTTTCGCGCCCTCGCCGATGAACTTGTGGACGAGCTCCGAGCCCGCCATCTTGATGAAGGTCGCGTCGGTCTGGTTCGCGACCGCCTTCGCGAGCATCGTCTTCCCCGTCCCGGGCGGACCGTGGAGCAGCACACCCGATGGGGGCTGGATGCCGACGTCGTCGAACATCTCGGGACTTTCGAGGGGGAGCTCGACGGTCTCGCGCACCTCGTTCATCTGTTCTGCGAGGCCGCCGATGTCGTCGTAGTTCACTCCGGGGCTCTCCTCGACTTCCATCACGCGTGCCCGGACATCGGTCTCGTCCGAGAGGTCGGTCACCACGGAGAGGGAGTTGTTGACCGCGACACGGGAGCCGGGTTCGAGCTTCTCGCGGAGTTCGTCGGTGACCTCGGTGAGCGCCTCCTGGTTGTTGCCGTGCTGTTTGATGATGACGCCGTCCTCGGCGACTTCTTGGACCGTGGCGACGAACAGCGGCGACTGCTTCAGCTTCTTGTTCTCGTGGTTGAGCCGTTCGAGCTTCTGCTGGTACTTGTTGTTCTCGGCGTTCGCATCCAACAGTTTGTCGCGCATCTCCTCGTTCTGGGCGTCGAGGATGTCGATGCGATCTTCGAGCGACTCGATCTTCTCCTGGTGTGAGGCGTCGGTATCGTACGGTTGCTCCACGTCGTCCACCGTATCGGTCATTGCCAGAGATAGGGCGCTGGTTCATAAGAGACTTCGGGTCGCGTCACTGGCGGTGCAACGACGAAACCGGACTATTCCCGGTTTTTGTCGCTGTATGAGCAATTTCGCATCCTCAATTGGCGAGCGTCACTCGATCGGTCATTTTGATCGAGATGAACTGCTGTCGCGTCCCTACGCTTTTGTATAACACCCACCTGTAAGCCACAACCAGTCCTCTTTCCAATGACGACACTGCTCCACGTAAGCGACACACATCTCGGAAACCGACAGTATCGAAGCGACGTGCGTCGAGCGGATTTCGCCGACGGGTTCGACGCGGCTATCGACATCGCGACCGAAGAAGCAGTCGACGCAGTCATCCATACGGGCGATCTGTTCGACGACCCGTCCCCGAGTGTCCCGACGGTCAACCGCTGCCTCGACGCCGTCCGTCGCCTCGCCGAGGCAGATATCCCCTTCTACGCTATCGTCGGAAACCACGAACGAAAGCGCGAGGAGCAGTGGATGGACATCGTCAAGCGGTTCGGCAACACCGCTCGTCTCACGAAGACGCCCACCGTGGTGACGGACGCCGACGGCGACGATCCCGTCTCGCTGTACGGCATCGACGCCGTCCGCTCTCCCGAGTGGGAGACCGCCGATTTCGCCCTCGACGACTGTCCCGACGATCACGTATCCCTGCTCTGTATGCACGAACTGCTCGAACCGCTCGTCCCGCCCCACCGTGGTAATCCGTACGATCTCGAATCGGGCGTTCTCGATCGATTGAACTTCCTTCCCGATGGGCTCGCACTGGGCGATTTCCACTCGACGTGCCAGACCGAGACACGCGGCGTGACAGCGTTCTATCCTGGGGCAACCGAACGGTGCTCGGTCGCCGAGACCGGTACTCCGAGCGTCTATCTCATCGAAGTCGAAGAGGGGGACTTCACACTCACGACGCGAACCATCGAGAGTGCGGGCCGCGAGAACGTTCCCAGGGAGTTCGCCGTCGTGAACGTGGCGTTTGAGGCAGGACACGGGATCGAGTTCGTCGAGGAACGAGTGCTCGAGGAGGCCGGAACGAACGCCCTCGAAGAGCTGGTGGTCGTCGTTCGCCTCCGGGGAGCCGACGTTTCCGTCACCGCCAGCGATGTCCACGATCTGCTCGCCGACTACGACGTCGCCGTTCCTCACGTCTCCGACAAGCGAGTCGCCGAGGCGGAGTTCGACTTCGAGTTCGACGAGGGCGAGGCCGAGGCAGACATCGATCGCCTGCTCGACGACGCGGTAGGCGAGATCGACCTCTCGGCGATCACCGCTGGAGCCGACGATCTCGTCCGCTCCCCGGAGTGGGAGGACGTCGACGTGGACGACATCCGCGAGGAGATGAACGCCCGCATCCGAACGGCTCAGACCGAGACGTTTGGTGAGGCTACCATCGAGGAGCGATAATCCCGTGACACTCGTCTTCAACCAGCTTCGACTGGAGAACATCCGGAGCTACGACGATCAGACGGTAACGTTCGAGCGGGGTGAAAACCTCATCTTCGGCGCGAACGGTGCGGGCAAGTCGACCATCCTCCAGGGAGTGTTCGGCGGGCTGTTCCAGACGGCCATCAAGTACCAGGTCGGCACCGACTTCGACCTCCCGGATCTCGTCCGCAAGCAGGCCGACGAGGGGCGGCTCGTCCTCACGTTCGAGGCGGGCGGCGAGGAGTACACCGTCGACTGGCGGATCGAGAAGACCTACGACGACGGCGAGGTCGATGGTGCGAAGACCAAGAGCGGCTATCCGCAACTCTCCTCCCCAGCGCTCGACGAGGACATCTCGCAGGTCGGTACGGTGCAGGAGGAGATTCGCCGTATTATCGGGATGGACGCCGAATCGTTCGTCAACTCCGTCTACGTCCAACAGGGTGATATCACCCGGCTCATCCACGCCGACACCGAGACGCGGCGTGAGATCCTCGATGGCTTGCTCGGACTGCACCACCTCGACGATCTCGTCGACCGGATGGACGCAGTGCGTCTCGAATACGGCAAGGCCGAACGCGACGCGAAGGCGAAACGCACCGAGACGCGGAACCGTCTCGACGAGTTTCCCGAACGGGACGAGATCCAGGCGGAGATCGCCGAAACCGCCGAGAGGATATCGGACAAGAAGGACGACGTCGCCGACAACGAGGACGAGCTCGAAAGTCTCCGCGAGCTGAAATCGGACAACGAGGAGACACTCGACCGCATCGACGACCTCGAAAGCGATCTCGAAGCGAAACGCGAGAAGCTCGCGGATGCCGAGGACGACCACGAACGCCACAAGGAATCCCTCGAAGCGGAGCAGGCCGCCAGGCGGGAAGCCGAGAGCACTTTCGACGAGAAGCGCGAGGCACTCGACGAACTCAGAGAGCACAACGCGACTCCCGACGACGCACTCCGTTCGAAAGAGGCCGCCGAGAGTGCGTACGAAAGCGCCCAGTCCACGGCCGAATCCGCTCGAGCGTCGGTACAGTCGATCGAAGAGGGAACGCTCTCGACGCTCGCCGTCGAGATCGAAACGCTCGACGAAGCGATCACCGAGACGAGAGACGACATCGACGAGGTCGAGGAAACGCTCGAACTCGCCGGAGAAAAGAAGGCTACGGGTGAGTCGCACCGGACCGACGCTGAGGAGCGTGCCGAGCGACTCGAAACCGACCTCGACGAGACGAAAGCCGACATCGCCGACCGAGCCGACGAACTCGACATTCCACGGGACGCGTCGCTGCGGGCACTCGCACAGTCTCACATCCCCGAAAAACGACGAACCGTCTCCGAGGAACGCGAGACTGTCCGCGAAGAGCGCGGCCGGCTCGAAACTCTCCAGGGCCAAGTCGACGAACTGGCTGCCGAGAGCGAGTGTCCCGTCTGTGGGGCGAGCGAGGACGCCCACGACATCGACACCGACGCCGTCGCCGAGGAACACGCCGCCGCCCTGGTAGAGAAAAACGAACGGCTCGACAAACTAGAAGTCGAACGCGAGCGTCTCGACGCCCTCGAACGGCAGGTGACCGAGGCCATCGATCTCCGCGACGACCTCGACGACGCCCGCGAAACGGCCTCGGACGCACAGGACGACATCGACGAGGCCGAAGCGACGATCGAGGAGTGTGAGTCGGAACTCGAATCGCTTCAGGAGGAACTTGCCGAACGGCAGGACGAGCGCGAGGAGAAGCGCGAGGAGAAGCAGGCAGCAGAAGCGGAACTCGAGACCGCCCGCGAGCGCGTTGTAGAGGCTGAAACCACCGAGCGGCTCGTCGGCCGGGCCGTCGACCTGTACGAGAACATCGACGACATCGAAGGACAGGTCTCACAGCACGAGCAGAACATCGAGAACGTCCGCGAACTCCGTCGCCAGGCGCACGACCGCGTCCGTGACCTCGAAGCGGACGTCGAGGTACTGGAGGATGAACTCGGTGACGCTAACCCGGACGACCTCCGCGCTGAAATCGCCGAGATCGAAGAGTTGGTGGAGGAGATCCACGACGAGAAAGCCGAAGCCGAAGCACACATCGAGAATCTCACCGGCCGTCTCGCCGAACTCAATCAGACGAAACGCCAGCTCCAGGACGAACGCGAACGCGTCGCGATGCTTGATGATCAGGTGACGTGGGCCGCAGAGCACCACGAGGAGGCGGCGGCAGTGATGGAGAAGTACCGGGAGGTCCGCGGGAAGCTCCGCGAACGCAACCTTGCGAAGCTCAACCAGTACACGAACGAGATGTTCGGCGATCTTTATCAGTCTCAGTCCTACCGAGGCGTTCGGATCGACAAGAAGTACAACATTCATCTGATCGCCGCCGATGGCGAACTCATCGAACCCGAGCTGTCGAGCGGCGGCGAATCGACCATCCTGAACCTCGCGCTTCGGGCGGGCGTCTACCGCATCATCGCCCAGCGCGACGGCGTCGCCGGATCGGCGCTGCCGCCGTTCATCCTCGACGAGCCGACGACCTATCTCGACGACGATCACGTCGGCGAACTCCAGACGATGATCGAGACCATCAGCGACTGGAACGTGCCCCAGGTGCTCGTCGTGAGCCACGACGAGACCCTCATCGAGAACAGCGATCACACGATCTTCGTCGAGAAGGACCCCGCGACCGAGACCAGCCGCGTTCGAACGAGCAACGCATCGCCCTCACCCCAACCGAACGAAGAAGCCGAGGCTGCGGACGACTGAAACTCCCACAGCAGGGCCAACACATCGGACGAGCCAACACGATTGACTGGTGCCCGTACGCACGGTTGACAGGCACCGATCCGGTACGGCACAGCCGTTTTCGGCTCGGGAAGGTTTATGCACGAACCTATCGAAACGGCGTGCAGCCGAGATGATACGATACGACGCCCGTGATCCCCGTGCTGGTGATCTCGAATGACGGAAATGGAGACGTACGCCGCGTTCGAGGAGATGTTCGACGAGCTCAACAGCGCCGTCGGCGAGTTCGCGGACCAGCAGACCACGACGGCGGCCGACGCCATCGCGGAGTTCACCCGCGACGGCGGGAACGTCACGACCCTCACCGACGAGGCGTTCGCCGTCACCCACGAACCGACGAGCGAACTCGACGAGTGGGACGACCCGTGGCCCGTCACCTACGGCGTCGACGGCTCCACGACCCGCTCGCTCCGCTTCGACAACGGTCTCATCGCTGGAGCGAGCGCCGCGAAACTCGGCGTCTCCGGCGAGAGCGACAACACCGATCTCGCGCGCCACACCACGACGACGCTCGTTGCGCACCTCAACGATGAAGATTTCTCGTTGAGCGGTGTTCGGGGCGCTGCTCTCGACATTCCGGACGGCGTCGACGCTCATCTCTTTCGGTTCCCTCCATGTGAGCGCACGAGCCGGCTCGAAAAGTACGTCGTCGGCGTCTCGCGAACGTACGCAGAGGGTCGACACGCGCGCGAACTCGCCGGCGAACTCGACGGACCGCTGTTCGTCGACGGGCCGCTGTATCCGAATCCGGCGTTCGGCTGGATGCTGTTCGAACAGGCGGAAGCGGGACCACGACACATGACGGAGATCTGGCCCGAGATGGTCGCCGATATCCTCCAGAACTACGTTTCGACCATCGAAACGATGTACGAGAACGATCTCCCCGTCATCGGGATCGTCAAAACGGGTCGTTCGTCGGTCGCGCTGACCGCTCTCGAAGACAAGATCCGGAACACGGATGTCGATGGGATGGAACTCCCGCTTCCGTGGACGAGTGACATCCAACTGTTCAGCAACGCCCTCCACACCGAAGACGATCTTTACGGCGATCGTGGCCATCTCATCAGCTACACACCGTGGCTGTTCCAGACCGAACAGACCGCCCACGGCGAGTCGGTCGTCCCGTTTGGATCGTTCGATGGCGTATCGCTCCAGTACGGCGATCCCCAGGAGTACCAGCGGGCATTCTTCTACGCTCGATGTCCGCGATCGGGGACTGTGATGCGCATCGAGACACCGTACGTGTTCGCCCGGAACGATCGAGTCCGCGAACGGATTCAGCGGAAGGCGCTCGTCGAACTCGCCCAACAGCAAAACGAACCTCGGGCGATCACGTTCGCCGACGAGAACGCCCGTATCACGAGAAGCGACCGTAAGAACCTCCGTGACCTCATCCAGAGCGTTGCTTCCGTTGAGGATCGCAACGAACAACGCGGCCACGATCGGTTCGAGAGCGAGTGACTCCAGGCGGTTCTCGCTCGCCCACCGTCAGGTGGAATTCCTCCCGGTTCGGTTGATCCATCGACAATGGTGCTAATCGTGCTTTAGCAAGCATACTACTAGACTGAAGACGAATCTTGGGTAAAGTTTTAACAAGAGTTGCGCCGAACCGGTGCAGTAGCAACCCCACATGAGTGAGACGAGCTTGGACGAGATCAAGGCGAGACGAGGTAGCGGCGACAAGACCGGTACGACTGCCGAGATACCGGCCCCGTTCGGTGCGGACGAGGGCCAGCGCGTCGGCCACGTCACCGCCCAGGACGAACCCATCGTGGTCGATCGTGAGGAGTCCTGTGTCCGCGTGTTCGTCGACTCGGATACCCGCGAGAGCGTTCGACTCGGCGACTACCTCCGGGTGCCGTACCCCGCCGCTCCCGGTGGGGATCACCCGACGACGATGCTGGTCGGCGTGATCGCCCGGCTCGAATACGAGACCGTCGCCGACATCACCGACAAGCGCGACGGTGGCTACCACAACCCGCCAGGCGAGCAGTCGTTCGCGTACGTCGCCCGGATCGACCCGATCAGTACGGTGGAGCTTGATCTCGACGACGGGGACGAGCCGCTTCGCCAGGCCACCGTCGACAAGCCGCCGAAACCAGGGGCCGACGCGTATCTCGTCGAAAACGAGGCGTTCCTCCGGACCGCGCTCCGGATCCCTCACGAGGGGGCGTTCGTCGGTCACATGGCCGTCAGCGGCGATCGCATCCCGAGCGAAGACGATCCTCTCCCGTACTACCTGTTCAACCCGAACGCGACCGACGGGAACGAGGACGCGGGCGAACCGACGGTGTTTCGCCACCTCCAGGTCGCCGGCTCGACCGGCCAGGGCAAGACCCACGCCTCGAAGAACGTCCTCCGACAGCTCGCCACTGAGAAACGCTACACGATCGAAGTACCGCCGGAAGAGCGCGAGGCGGCGACGGCCGACATTCAGGACGAACGCGTTCGGGGGCTGAACGCTACCGTGATCGATCCGGAGGGCGAGTACGTCGAGATGGGTGACGATCCCGACGACGCCGACTACACCCAGGCGCTCCATGACCGACTCGACAATCAAGATATCCGTCACGGCGGTATCAGCGACGATCCGAACGTCGACTTCGAGATATTCGTCCCGTACATCGAGGACACGAACATCGACCACAACGACGCCGAGGCGTTCGGGATTCCGTTCGAACTGGTACGTACCAACCGACAGTTGCTGTACTCGTCGGAACCGCCTGAACGGACGCGCTCGGCGATCAACGACGTCATCTCGGGCTACTTCCGACAGGAGAACGGCACCCCGACGTACGATGAGTTTTCGACGTACGCCGAGACGATGCTCGACGACGACAACGACGCCATCACCGAGATGGATTCTGTGAAAATCGCCGCCAGGGAGCGTATCGTCGACAAGTACGAGTACAACCGCATCTTCGATCACGGTACTCAGTCACTGACTGATCTCACCCAGCGAATGTTCTCCCCATCGCAGGTGACGGTCATCCCGACAGACCACCTCCGTGGTCAGACCGATCGGATCGTCGTGTCGTGTCTACTCGCACACATCGTCGGCAACAAAGTGGGGAGCAACGTCGACTACCCGCACATCAAGGGGACGCCGCTACTTCTGGCGCTGGATGAGGCCCACGAGTATCTCACCGGTGAGGGGAACGATCCCCGAGAGAACTACCTCGTCCGCAACTTCCAGCAGGCCGCAAAGCGCGGCCGGAAGGACAAGTTCGGTCTCTACATCATCACGCAGACGCCCCAGGACATCAACGAAGACGTCCGAAAACAGATGAACACCCGGATCTATCTCGGTCTCGAACGAGACGTGGTCGACAGCCACGACGTGTACGTCCCGGACGAGTTCGAGGACGCCGTAACGCAGTTCAATAAGGGGCAGATGGTGGTCAAGCAACCCAACGTCCGTCCGGTCGAGATCGCCGGACTGCCGGTCTGTCTGACACGGCACTCGAACTGACGGCCCGCAGAACAATCCGACTTCCGTCGAGACGTGGCGTGTGGTGCTATACTTTTTCGCTTCGGTTGAGCACCTGACGTGCTCGCTCGGTGGTCCGATACCCACGCTCGCCGGCCACCTCGGCTTCCGCGAGCAGTCCCGCAGCCCGGAGCTCTGCACACAGCCCGTGGAGATCGCTCTCGCAGAGATCGTACCGCGACAGCAGCGTTCGCACCGCGAACGGCCCGTTGGCGTCGATCTCACGCAACAGCGCGAGCGCGCGGTCGTCCCGGGCAGTTTCCATACTCACCCTACCGACCACGGCCGGTTAGCGGTTTTGATACCGTCGGTATCGTCGGTAGCCGTTCGCGAACGCTACGAGTCCGATCGCGACCCCGAGCCCTGCGAGCCGCCACCGGCCCCGGAAGTACCCCATCAATAGCCCCAGCGTCGCCGCGATCACGCCGATCTTGATCGCGAAGACGCTTCCCCAGAACGCCCGGAGCAGCTTCGGCGACGCGTCGACATCCGACGTATCGGGGATCGAAACCGACGGATCGTCGGGCCCGAGCTCCGCGTCGAGTGCCCCCACGTCGAGCCCGAGATCCGCACCCGGCAGCGAGTCGCCGGCGTCGTCCGGTGTCGAATCGCCTGGCGGGTCGTCTGGCACGTCCGGAGGATCGGGTCCGCGGCGCAAAAGGATTCCGTACCGATTCCTCAGATCTGATCCGCGAGCCGGAGCGCGTGGCCGGCTTCGAGCCACGCGAGCGGGTTCGTGGCGTCGTAGAACACGACCCCATCGTCGATTTCGTAGCGTTCGGTGGTCGCGATACCGGTCGGCGGTGACGGCTCGGCGTCCGGGACGGGTGGATCGGGACGATCAGTCGTGTTTGACATGCTATGTCGCGGTACTCAATACCACGTAATAGGGTTTGTGGATTCGGTCAATGCTGTCCCGGCGCTGGTGCGGTAAGCCGGGACGGGTTCGACGCGACGACCGCGGGGATTTTTACCGGCGGGGTCGAACCACAGTCCATGACTGAGGAGGGGACCACGCAGGCGACGCTCGGCGACAGCGTCGCTCCGGGCGGGAACGATCGGTCGGCAGCGGCAACGGCAGCCCGCGCGGTCGCCGGCGACGGCGGAGCGAACGCCGAGATCACCGATCCCGCCGCACGGCGCTACCCCGACGCCGACAATACTGTGGAGATCGCGGTGACACAGGTCGATTACACGATCGAGGGCAGCGGCGACGAGGAAACGCCGATCATTCACGTTTTCGGCCGCACGGACGAGGGCGAGGTCGAACACATCCGCGTCCACGAGTTCCGCCCGTACTTCTACGCGCCGACCGAATCGCTCGCCGCGGACGACGACCGACTCGACCACGATCGAATCACCGGCTGGGAGGAATCGGCCGCGGACGGCGACTCCTACGAGAGCATTCGTGGTGAGTCCCTCACCAAGATCTTCGGCCAGACCCCGCGCGACGTCGGCCAGATCCGCGACCGGTTCGACCACTACGAGGCCGACGTCCTGTTTCCGAATCGCTTTCTGATCGACACGGACGTGACGAGCGGGATTCGTGTCCCCGAGCGGCGGGCGACGGACGACGCGCTCGTGGTTCCCCACGACGAGGTCGAACCGATCGAGATGCAAGCCGAGGCCCGGGTCTGCACCTTCGATATCGAGGTCGACGACCGATCGGGGTTCCCGGAGGACGGCGAGGAGACGATCATCTGCCTGTCGAGCCACGACTCCACCTGTGACGAGTACGCCGTCTGGCTCTACGAGTCCCCCGACGGGGAATCCGGTCCCGAGGAACTCGCGAAGTACGAAGGGATCGACGGTGGCAGCGGCGACGACGGCGGGAGTGGCAGTGAGGACGACGAGATCGATGCCGACGTTCACCGCTTCGACACCGAGGAGGCCATGCTCGCGGCGTTTCTCGACTATATCGAGGACACCGATCCGGACGTCATGACCGGCTGGAACTTCACCGACTTCGACGCACCGTACTTCATCGATCGGCTCGAAGAACTCGGTGGTGCGGACTGTGAGGAACACGACCTCGATCCCGATCGGCTCTCGCGGGTGAACGAGGTCTGGCGCTCGGACTGGCAGGGCCCGAACGTCAAGGGCCGCGTGATGTTCGACCTGCTCTACGCCTACCAGCGCACCCAGTTCACCGAACTCGATTCGTATCGGTTGGATGCCGTCGGCGAGGTCGAACTCGACGCCGGCAAGGAGCGGTATCCAGGCGACATCGGCGACCTCTGGGAAGACGATCCCGAGCGACTTCTCGAATACAACCTCCGGGACGTGGAGCTCTGCGTCGAGATCGACCGCCAGCAGGGCGTGATTCCGTTCTGGCAGGAGGTCGCCACGTTCGTGGGTTGCAAGCTGGAGGACGCCACCACGCCCGGTGACGCGGTGGACATGTACGTCCTCCACGAGGCCCACGGCAAGTTCGCGCTCCCCTCGAAGGGCCAGCAGGAGACCGAGGATTTCGAGGGCGGCGCGGTGTTCGATCCCATCACTGGCGTGAAGGAGATGGTCTCGGTGCTCGACCTCAAGTCCCTCTATCCGATGTCGATGGTGACGATCAACGCCTCGCCCGAGACCCAGGTCGACCCCGAAACCTACGACGGCGAGACCTATCAGACACCGACTGGAATCCACTTCCGGAAGGAACCCGACGGGATGATCCGCGAGATGGTCGACGAGCTCCTCACCGAGCGCGAGGAGAAGAAAGCTCGCCGCGACGACCACACACCCGGCACCGGCGAGTACCAGCGATTCGATCGCCAGCAGCAGGCCGTGAAGGTCATCATGAACAGCCTCTACGGCGTGTTCGGCTGGGATCGCTTCCGGCTGTACGACCGGGCGATGAGTGCGGGCGTGACCTCCACCAACCGGGAGGTCATCGCTTTCACCGAGGGTGCCGCGAACGAGATGGGCTACGACGTTGCCTACGGCGACACCGACAGCGTGATGCTCGAACTCGGTGCCGACACCACGAAGGACGAGGCCATCGAGCAGGCCTTCGCAATCGAGGATCACATCAACGACGCGTACGACGAGTTCGCGCGAGACTCACTCAACGCCGACGACCATCGCTTCCAGATCGAGTTCGAGAAGCTCTACCGTCGATTTTTCCAGGCCGGCAAGAAAAAACGCTACGCCGGCCACATCATCTGGAAGGAAGGCAAAGACGTCGACGACGTCGATATCACGGGATTCGAGTACAAACGTTCGGACATCGCACCGATCACCAAACGCGTCCAGCGCGAGGTGATCGAGCGGATCGTCCACGGCGAGGACCTCGACGAAGTCGAAACCTACGTCCACGACGTGATTCAGGAGTTCAGCGCGGAGGGCTCCGTTCCGCTCGACGAGATCGGCATCCCGGGCGGGATCGGCAAGCGTCTCGACGACTACGACACCGACACCGCTCAGGTCCGCGGCGCGAAGTACGCGAATCTCCTGCTGGGAACGAACTTCCAGCGCGGCAGCAAACCCAAACGGCTCTATCTCGATCGCGTCCATCCGGACTTCTTCGAGCGCGTCGACGACTCTGCCTTCGACACCGCAGAACAAGCCCTCTACACCGAGTTCCGTCGCACGCCCGACGTGATCTGCTTCGAGTACGAAGACCAGATCCCCGAGGAGTTCGAGGTCGACTGGGAGAAGATGCTCGAAAAGACCCTCAAAGGCCCGATCGCGCGCGTCATCGAGGCGGTCGGCGTCTCGTGGCAGGAGGTCAAATCCGGCCAGACCCAAACCGGACTCCAGAGCTTCACCTGAACCTTTTTACTGTGGGGGTGCGCTCGCTCGTTTCACTCGCTCGCCCACCCTCGCTTGCAAAAACATCCTCAGAAGTCTTCGACTTCTGATGGGCTGCGTTAGAGCTCCGCTCTAACGAACGTTCATGAAAAACACCCGTTCACTCGCGCCTCCGGCGCTCGTTCACGGTACAATACTGACACACTCCGCAACCACCCTGCAACCGCATAGCACCGCCGAAGCCCTCGGCGTCTCACGCGAGCGGAGCGAGCGTGAGGGTCGTCGTGGAGCGAAGCGGAACGACGGCGCGCGCTCACTCCGTTCGCTCGCGTGCTTCGCCCTTCATCCGCCGGGAGAGCAAAGCTCTCCCGAGCCTCGACTCGCTTCGCTCGTCGAGACGCCAGGACCGCCCCGCACAGCACCGCCGTCCGCCTCACACTGCACCGCAGACCGCACCGCACCACCCCGCTCCATCGACGGTCGCTCACCGCCGATTCTCCAATGCGAAACTCGCTCGCGAGTTCCGTTCGCGGCAAACAAATTTTCCCCCATCGAAAATCGTTACAGGTGAATGGAAACCATTATCAGGTCGACGGGCCAACAGACGGACGATAGGACTATGGCACGCTTAGAGCTACGGGACCTCCACGCACAGGTCGCGGAGGGCGGCGAGAAGATCCTCGACGGGGTCAATCTCGAAGTTCGATCGGGTGAGATCCACGCACTGATGGGACCGAATGGGTCGGGCAAGTCGACGACCGCGAAGGTCATCGCCGGCCACCCGGCCTACGAGGTCACCGACGGCGAGGTGCTCGTTCATCTCGATGAAGACGAGTTCGAGGACATCGAGATCCCCGAGGACATGCGGACGGTGAACCTCCTCGACCTCGAACCTAACGAGCGCGCGGCGCTCGGCGTCTTCCTCGGCTTCCAGTATCCCGCCGAGATCGAGGGCGTCACGATGGTGAACTTCCTCCGCACAGCCTTAAACGCCAAACTCGAAGAGCGCGAAGAGTTCTTCGAGGACGACGAAGGCGACGAGGAAGCAGCCGAGGACGAGGACGCCGGCTACGACACCTCACCGATGGAGGGCGATGTCGAGGAGGGCGAGGTCGGTGTCGCGGAGTTTCAGGAGATCATGGCCGAGAAGATGGAACAGCTCGACATGGACGCCCAGTTCGCCCAGCGCTATCTCAACGCGGGCTTCTCGGGCGGCGAGAAAAAGCAGAACGAGGTGCTTCAGGCTGCGATCCTCGAGCCGTCGATCGCGGTGCTCGACGAGATCGACTCCGGGCTCGACATCGACCGGCTCCAGGACGTCTCGAACGGGATCAACGCGCTCCGCGACGAGCAGGGCGCGGGCATCCTCCAGATCACCCACTACCAGCGGATCCTCGACTACGTCGAGCCAGATCACGTCCACGTGATGCTCGACGGCAAGATCGCGAAAAGCGGCGGCGCGGAGTTGGCCCACCAGCTCGAAGACGAGGGCTACGACTGGGTCCGTGAGGAAGCCTACGAGACAGCCTGATAAGGCTTCGACCACTACACACTACACATCATGAGTTCGGATCAAGATCAACTGCGCGAGACCGACACGGAAGCGCGCTTCGAGTTCAAAAAAGAGGAGAGTTCGGCATTCCGGGCGGAAAAGGGCGACCTCGACGAGGAGACCATCCGCCTGATCTCCGAGGACAAGGACGAGCCCGAGTGGATGCTGGAGCGCCGGCTTCGCGCGCTCCAGCAGTTCCACGCGATGCCGATGCCGACCGACTGGCCCGGCCAACCCGACCTCTCGGAGGTCGACATCGGCCAGATCGTCCCGTACATCCGGCCCGACATCGACACCCGCGGTGGTGTCGACGACTGGACCGACCTCCCCGAGGAGATCCAGGACACCTTCGACAAGCTCGGGATCCCCGAGGCAGAGAAGAACGCCCTCTCCGGGGTGGGCGCGCAGTACGAGTCCGAGATCGTCTACCAGAACATGCAGGAGCGCTGGCAGGAGAAGGGCGTCATCTTCTGTGACATGGACAAGGCGGTCCGGGAGCACGAGGAGATCGTCAAGGAGCACTTCATGACGAACTGCGTGCCGGCGAGCGACAACAAGTTCGCGGCGCTCCACGGTGCGATCTGGTCGGGCGGCTCGTTCGTCTACGTCCCCGAGGACGTCACGGTCGAGATGCCGATCCAGGCGTACTTCCGGATGAACTCCGAAGGGATGGGCCAGTTCGAGCACACCCTCATCATCGCCGAGGAGAACTCGGAAGTCCACTACATCGAGGGCTGTTCGGCTCCCCAGTACAGCGAGTTCAACCTCCACTCGGGCGGTGTCGAGGTGTTCGTCGGCGAGAACGCCCACGTCCAGTATTCGACGGTGCAGAACTGGTCGAAGAACACCTACAACCTGAACACCAAGCGCGCGATCTGCGAGCGCGAGGGCACGATGGAGTGGGTCTCGGGCTCGATGGGCTCGAAGGCCACGATGCTCTACCCCTCGACCATCCTCAAGGGCCGCGGCGCGACCGACAACCACATCACGATCGCCTTTGCGGGCGAGGGTCAGAACATCGACACCGGCGCGAAGGTCTACCACAACGCGCCCGACACCAAGAGCACGATCGAGTCGAAGTCGATCAGCAAGGATGGCGGCCGCACGAACTACCGTGGCCTCGTCCACATCTCCGACGGCGCGGAGAACTCCTCGACCAGCGTCGAGTGTGACGCGCTGATGTTCGACAACGAGAGTACGTCGGACACGATGCCGTACATGGAGATCGAGGAGTCGAAGGTCGACGTCGCCCACGAAGCGACAGTCGGCAAGATCGGCGACGAGGACGTCTTCTACCTCCAGAGCCGGGGCCTCGACGACGACGACGCGAAGCAGATGATCGTTGCCGGGTTCATCGAGCCGATCACCGAAGAACTACCCATCGAGTACGCGGTCGAGCTCAACCGGCTGATCGAACTCGAAATGGAAGGGAGCCTCGGGTAAGCTCCCCACCGGATTATCGCAATGAGTACACAGGTACACGCAAACCTCACCGAGGAGCAGGTCAGGCAGATTTCCGAGGGTCTCGACGAGCCCGAGTGGCTGCTGGAGCAGCGTCTCGACGCGCTCGACGCGCTCGAAGAGCTGGAAATGCCCGACGTCATCCGGACGCCGGGACGCAACTGGACGAACCTCTACGATCTCGACTTCGAGGGGTTCGTCGATCCGCTGAACGCAGCCGAGGAGAAAGACCAGGTCGGCCCCGAGGAGGTCGAGGTCATGTCGATCGCGGAAGCGCTCGACGAGCGCGAGGAGCTCGTCCGCGAACACTTCGGCTCGGTCGTCGAGCCCGAGGAGAACTACCTCACGGCGCTCTCGACCGCGCTGTTCTCGACCGGCACAGTCGTCTACGTCCCCGAAGGCGTCGACGCAGAGGACGTCACCGTCCGGACGCGGATGAACTCCCAGTCGCTGTTCAACTACACGCTGGTCGTCACCGAGAAGTCGAGTTCGGTGACGATCCTCGAACGACAGACGACTGGCGAGGACGTCGACGGTGAGCGGTACTACTCCGGCGTCGTCGAGATCGACGCGGGCGAGAACTCGAACGTCCAGTACGGATCGCTCCAGAACGTCGACGAGGAGACGTACACCTACACCCTCAAGCGTGGTCACGCCGACAGCCACGCCACGATCAACTGGATCGAGGGCAACCTCGGCTCGCGACTCACCAAGTCCTCGGTGGAGACTCATCTCCAGGGCGAGGGCTCGGAGTCCCAGATCGTCGGAGCCTTCTTCGGCCACAACGACCAGCACTTCGACGTCGCCGCGCGGGTCTGGCACGAGGCCGAGCACACCACCGCCGACCTCGTGACCCGTGGCGTGCTCGACGACGACGCCCGATCGGTCTACGAGGGCGTTCAAGACGTCGGATCGAACGCGTGGGACACCTCCTCGTACCAGCGCGAGAACACGCTGATGCTGAGCGACGAGTCCGAGGCCGACGCCTCGCCGAAGCTCATCATCAACAACCACGACACCGAGGCGAGCCACTCCGCGACGGTCGGACAGGTCGACCAACAGGATCTGTTCTACATGACCTCGCGCGGGGTGTCGCCACGCATAGCGCGGAACATGCTCGTCGAGGGCTTCTTCGTGCCCGTCTTGGACGAGATCGCGGTTGAGGAGTTCCGCGACGACCTCTCCGATCTCGTCGCGGCGCGGCTGCGGGAGTAATCGTTTAAGTCCCTCCGTCCGCGAACCACGGTATGGACGTCCACGAGGCATCGATTTTCGAGCGCGTTCTTTCAGGGTGGTTGCCGTGAGCGTGAGCCAGCCGGTGGCTTCCGACCACCAGCTCGCCCGTCTCCTCCAGATCGGGGTCGTGCTGGAGGAGGTCGTCGAGGCACGCGCCCACCAGCACTCCCAGTCGTTCGAGGCGGATCTCGACCCCGAAATCGAGGACTTGCTAGAGCACGCCGCCGAGGAGTCAGCCGAGCATCGCGACCGTCTCTCGGGGCTGATCGACGAACTCGACGCCGAACAGATTCCCTTCGAGCAGATCGAGCCGCTCGTCGCCGACCACTACGAGCGCGATCGTGACACCGACGGCGTGCTCTACGACCAGCTCGCGAACGAGGAGACCGCCTACAAGTTCTATGACGATCTCATCGCCGCGATCGAGTCCAGTACTGTGGAGTTCGGGATCGAGCGCGAACGACTCGTCGGAACACTGTCGACGATTCGTGAAGAGGAAGCCGAAGGAGCGGAAGAGGTCACGAAACTCATGGAGGAACGCGAATGAACGCTGTCGAAGCGAAGCATCGACAAGCTCACGTGAGCCACCGGGGGTGGCTCGCGTGAACACGGCCGAGCAGTACCTGAAAGCGATCTATCTCGTCCAGCAGGTCGAGAACGGCCCGGCGGCAACAGGTCGATTGGCCGACACTCTCGACGTGAGCCCCGCAAGCGCCAACGAGATGATCGGGAAACTCGAATCGCGCGGGCTCGCCGACCACGAGAAGTACAAAGGCGTCACGCTGACCGACGAAGGGATCGAACGCGCGCGTGATTCGCTCCAGACGTACTGCATCATCGAGCGGTTCCTCGTGGAGGTGCTCGGCGTCGAGGAGTTCCGTGCCGAAGCCGGCCAGCTCGAAAGCGTGATCGACGAGACGGTCGCCGAGCGCCTCGACACTATCATCGATCGTGAGCCGCAGTGCCCAGACTGTTTCGCGCCGGAGGAGGACGTCTGTGCCCTGCTCGACGCCGAGCCAGAGGCGGCGGACTGACTCTCCTCGCGAGGCGACCGCAACCGCAATCACCGTTTGTCGGACCACGCTTTTGGCGGCGGAACGATTCCTGTTGTGACGAGCGCCAGCCCGACGAGATAGCAGCCGAGTGCCGCCGCACCCGCAACCACGAGCCAGCCAGTGGAGACGACCACCGCCAACGTGCCGAGACAGAGTGCGATGCCGACGGTTCCCGCCCTGACGGTTGGTCGAGCCCAGAGCCGACGGACGCGATCGGCATCCCGACCGGCGAGCGCCTCGAAGCCCACGGTTGATATAGCACCGACAAGGATCGCCGACGGCGAGACGTCGATCTCGCGGTTCCGAATGATCGCGATCGCAACCACGAGAACGGCTGCGGCGAGCGCTCCGTCAGCAAGCCTGGTCGGTGGATCCTGTGGTGTCGTCCGTTCGTCGGCCACGCCTGCTCGATTTCGAGAGATGCAGACAGAAAAGGTCGGGTCTCGAAGCGTTCAAGTGTGGTCCGGCGATACTCCGAAACGAAGTCCCGTGGTGTCTCGCCGAACGTAGTCGTTCGAAACGGCTTCGCCGTTTCGTGATGACGAAAGACGCTTCGCGTCTTTCGAACCATGAGGCGAGGCTCGGAACGCGAGCAAAGCGAGCGTTTCGGTGGTGAGCAAATCCGTAGGATTTGCGATCCTTGCGGGACGAGCGAACGAAGTGAGTGAAGTCCCGTGGTGTAGTGGCCAATCATATGGGCCTTTGGAGCCCATGACAGCGGTTCGAATCCGCTCGGGACTATTTGCTTCGTGGATGGCGCTCCGCTGTTCTACGATGGACGAATCTCTGTTAGGTCCACTCGATCTCGAACCCCCGGGCGTCGCAGCCACGACAGACCGCGCGGACCACGTCGAACGACCGACAGCACGAGTCGACGACCTCCTCATCCAGCTCTACCGAGTCGTCACACGCCGGGCACGTTTCGAGGAACAGCCGGAGACTGCCGAGGAGTTGGAGCCGCTCGACGGGTGTCAGTCGCTGCCACGATGACACGAACGACGGAACGACGTCGGTCGCGGCCACGTCGGCCACGATCGCCGCGTCGGAACTCCACTGTCCGACGGTCGCGTTATCGTGAAGTGCGACGACGTTACCGTCGATCGACTCGAACGTCAGCTCGTCGTCGGGATCGTCGATCGCCTCTTCGAGGCGTGTCGATCCCGGGTCGCGTTCTCGGACGAACTCGATCCGGTCGCGCCACGTCGTGCGAAACTCGGGCTGGAGACAGAGATCGTCCGCGTGTTCGCACGGGCCGATCACCCCTGCATCCACCAGGAGCTCTTCGGGCGAAAAGGATGCAGGGGTTGACGGCTGTGTCGGTGCCTTCCCGAACCGACGCAGCACCCGATCCGGGAGGTAACGCTTGGTCAGCGCCGGCGTGCCGGGAACGAGATATCCTCTGAGGTAGATGACGACGAGACAGCCCACGAGTACCGCCACCCCAGCGCCCGCAGTCCACAGTCCGATCGCAGCGCTCACCGCGATCGCGATTCCGACGTTGACCACTGTACACGGGAGACAGCGGTTCTCGCCGACGTGTTCCGGCTGCCGAAATCGGGAATGGAGCCCCATTGGTTCCCGTTACCGGGGCAGTCCAGTTCAATCGTGTGGTCGCTGTCGTGTACGTCATGGATGATTTGGTGGTAATTGCTCTAGTTGCTCCTATCGTCGTCGGCCGGTTCGATAGTGTCACGCGAGCCGTCGGTTCGAATCCGCTGGCCCATCTCGATTTCCTCAGTCGCCTTCGGTACTGACACAACGGCTGAAGTGAACCGTGTACGCTTAGATTACTCCCGGTGAGGTTGCTGGGGTTCGGGTTTGCTTCGAACTGCCGCGTTCGTGATGCCGGTGACGACGGTTTCGATCATCATGTTTCGGACGGCGGGATAGAGATCCTCGCCGATGTCCTCCTTGTGGAGCGCGAGAATGGCTGCTGAGTCGATGGTCGCGGCGATGATCTCGGGGTCACCCTCACGAATCGCCTCCGTCTCCTGCCACTCCCTGATGTAAGGCATGATGTAGCCGAGCTCTCGCGTTCGTTGTTCGAGGAACTCGTCTTCGGAATACAGGTGGCCCAACTGCTCCAGCTCGTCGTCGGCGAGCACCCGCTCGATCAGTGGATTCGTTTCCAATTCCTCGAAGAGAACGTGGAGGTACTCCCTGATCGCCTGCTCGGGATCGGACTGTTCTTCGAGCGGGGTGGTAGCACGCTCGTAGAACCGTTCGGTCTCGCGTTCGAGGACCGCGAGGTAGAGCTTTTCCTTCGAATCGAAGAACTGATAGAACGTGCTCGGCGCGATGTCCACAGGGGTAGTGAGGTCGGTCATCGTGGTCTTCTTGAGCCCGTAGCGCGCGAAGAGCTTCCGGCCCTCGTCGAGCAGTTCCTGTCTGATGTACGCCCGTCTTTCGTCGCTGAATCCTTTCATGGTGTGGTCGTCTACTGATGAAACCGCGGATACGATTCGATCTCTGGGATCGTTCGGTGCGTCCGATTCACTACAGATCCATCCGGGTGAATCGAAACTGGCTCACGATTACCAACACGATGGCGACCGCGAGCAGGAGTGCTGCGCCATCGAGGTTGTAGGCTCCATCGACGAGGATACCCGACGGATCGAAGTAACGCATCGGCGAGACGTTCCCGAGCCACTCGACGTCGGTCTCGACGACGAACGATTCGAGGAGCCACGCCGCGATGACGACCCCGAGCGCGGCACGGCCGGCGGTTCGTCCCCGGCCGACGACGACGCCCAGCAAGAGGCCGACCGCAGCCCAGCAGAGCAGGTACGGGATCGACAACGCGTGCAGCGCCGCGAGGTCGGCAAGCGCGATCGGTTCGTCGATGAGCACCGAGCCGCCGTACATCACGAGCGGGATAACGACGTTCAAAACGACGATAGGCACGAGCAGCGAGAAGTACTTCCCGAGCAGCACCTTCGTCCGCGAGATAGGGGCCGCCATCAGGGTGTCCATCCGGTCGTTTTTGATGTCGCCCGCGACGCTCCCGGCGGCGCTGTACGCGAGGTACGCGCCCAGCCCGACGACCCACGTGAAGGTGTAGAACTCGCCGCCGACGACCCCTTCGATCGAGTTGAAGTTCTCGAACCCCATCAGTGCGTTCATCGCGGGTGGCATCGCCTCGATGATGTCGTCGTATGCGCCCGTCGAGACGAGGTCGGGGGCGAGCGCGACGAACATCCCGCCGAACAGCGCGAAGATAACGGCGAGGACGCCCGTGATCCGGAGTCGTCGAACGCCCTCGAAGCGGATCACGTCGAGCATCGAGCCGGTGTGTCCCCCACGGTCGGCGGCTTCGGTTCCCGTCTGGGTGCTCATTGGACGTCCCTCCGTGCGAACCACGCGCCACTCGCGAGCAGGAACACGGCGGCAACGGCGAGTAAGATGGCCGCGCCCTCGTAGTTGTACTCGCTCGCCGTGAGAATGGTGACCGGGTCGTAGTAGCGCGTCGGCGAAAGCACTCCGAGCCAGTCGAGGTCCGTCCCGTCGGCCACCGTCTCGACGAGGAAGGTTGCGACGACCGCGCCGGCCGCGACACCCTCGGCGACGACGCGTCGCGGAGCGAGAACCGACGCCAGCATTCCGAATGCACCCCAGAGCAACAGGTACGGGACCGAGAGTGCGTGGACCGCGATCAGGTCGGCGGCCGCGATGGGTTCGTCGACGAGTTGGGTGCCGGCATAAACGACCACGAGCACGACGACGTTGATGACGATGATGGGCGTGAGCAGCGAGAGAAATTTTTCGAGGAGGACGCTCGTCCGCGAGACGGGGGCTGCCAACAGCGTGTCCATCGTCCCGTCGTCGATGTCGCCCGCGATGGAACTCGCGGCGCTGTAGGCTACGTAGATGGCCAACACGAGCAGCCAGCCGAACCAGTACAGTTCGAGCGCGATGAATCCCTCGATGGTCCCGATGACGTCGAGCTGCATCGCCTCGACGAGTGCCGGCGGGAACGTCTCGGTGAGCGCCGCGACGTCGAACTCGTCGAGCAGACCGGGCGCGATGAGGATCATCATGGCCGCAAACGCCGACAGCCCGATCGCGACGACCACAGAGCCGGTGAGCCGGCGTTCGGACTCGAAGCGCGCCGTCTCAAACATCGGCGGCCTCCGTGTTCCGGTCGTCGGTCCCGCCGCCGTCGCGATCGTCACCTCGCTCGTTCTCGACGCGCTCGACGGTTTCTTCGGGGTTGTGGTCGCCGTAGAAGCGCATGAAGACGTCCTCCAGCGGTGCCTCCTCGATGGTGAGGTCGAGCACATCGTAGTTCAGCAGGCGGCGGAGCAGCGGCTCGTAGGTGCCGGTGTAAGTGAACGAGACGGTCTTACTGTCCTCTCCTCCATCGGTCTCGGCGGTCGCGGGGCCGACGGACTCGCCACTCACGGTGACATCGTGTGCGCCCTCGATGGCGAACTCGTTGGCAGTCACCGAGTCGCCGAGGTTGGCCCGAACGACCTTGCCGGTGCGGTCGAGCAGCGACTCGATGTCTTCGAGTTCGACGAGGTGGCCGTTGCGGATGATGCCGATGCGGTCACACACTTTTCGGACCTCGCCGAGGATGTGCGAGGAGAAGAAGAAGGTCTTCCCTCGTTCCTGTTCGGCGCGGATGAACTCGAGGAACTGGTCCTGTTTGAGGGGATCCAGCCCCGACGTGGGTTCGTCCATGATCATGAGGTCCGGATCGTTCATGAACGCGAGCACGATGGCGAGCATCTGCTTGTTCCCCCGGGAGTAATCACCGACCCTGCGGTCGAGCGGCGGGTCGAACAGTTCGAGCAGTTCGTCGCTACGCACGTCGCCGCGAAGGGAGCCGTGGTACTCCAGAAGACGACGACCGGTGACGTTCTCATTGAACCCCGGCTCGCTCGGGAGGAATCCGATACGTGATCGCGCCTCGCGGAGCGCGCTTGCATCCGCAATATCGGCACCGAGGACCGTAGCGGACCCCTCGGTCGGGGACTGAAAGCCCATCAACGTCCGAATCGTGGTGGTCTTGCCCGCCCCGTTCGGGCCGAGAAAGCCGAACACTTCACCCTCCCGAACGTCGAAGGAGAGATCCTCGATGCCGCGGACATCCCCGTAGTACTTCGTCAGTCCGTTCGTTTGGATTGCAGCCATATTATTCTCTCATACATCTACACTCTATGAGTATATGAATACTCTGACCACAACGTTTTTGAATTTTTGAATTTTAGCTCTGACCGAACTGCGGCAGACGGAAGCTGCAGTTTGTGCGGAGTCTCCTCTCAGTCGTGATGCAAACCGATAACTGGAAGGTTGTAACAATAAATTCAACGCTGATGGGTTGGCACAGAATTGGCTCCGAGGAACGTTAGCCAAGTCATCTCGCTAGATGAATCAACCACCTATCATAAATGTCACATACATGTAGGTTCTGGTAGACACGTCGACGTATCCTCTTACCGTGTATTTCAGCACGCTCGTTACTCCCTCCGTAGTGATGGTGTCGCTCGGAGCGGATCTCTTCGAGCGAGTCGAGGCAGGACGAATCCCGGATGGTAGCGCTATCCATATCCACTCTCTGATGGATGACAACTACCGCTGAGAAGACTCTCGACGGGAACTCAGAGCGACGTACTTACTCATAGCCGATGTCGGACGTGAGTTCGGTCTTGCTACGCGTGAACGTTCCGGAGCCACGAGCGAGTTCATGTCCGTTGTCGTCGTAGGCGACCGATTCGGCGATGAGTTGGTTTGGATTATCGTTGACGACCTCGCCCTCAGCATGAATGGTTCCCTCTGAAACTGGGCGTTCGAAGTGGAGATTGAAGTTCGTCGTAAGGACGAAAACATCCTCGATAAGCGAGTTGGCCGCAAAGAAGGCGGCATCGTCAAGGGCCTTAAAGTAAATCGAGCCGTGAACGGCACCGAGTGGATGGTGGTACGATTCGGAGATCGGTAGCTTGAGGTCGGCCTCACCGTCACGAACCGCGAGGGTTCCGTCGCAGATACGGTTGATTTGTGCGTCTTCGTACATCCGTTCGAGCTTTCGGAAGTGTGCTTCGCTCACGTCTGTGGGAACTCGCGGAAGAACGATACCGATTTCGAACCTCGAAAACGAACTCCATCGATTAGACCGTTCGTGATGAGCGTGGTTGTGCCAAAAGAACGAACAGCGAGCGGCAACCGAGTCAACTACTCTGTATGTTCTCTATAGTCGCCACCATACTTCATGAACACGTAGGCGAGACCGAGCGTCGAGAGCATGAAACTCATCGTGGCGACGCCGAGGGTTTTCGCGCTGTTGGGAACAACGGGTCCTGAGGATTCCCCACCACTACTCGCGCCACCCTCCTGTACGATGATGGTGCCGACCATCCCGACGGCCTCGTGGGGTGCACAGTGGTAGGGGAACTCGCCGGTCTCTTCGAAGGTATGTTCGAAAGTGATACCGCTGCCCTCCTCCGGACTCCCGCTGTCGAACGCGCCGTCGTCGGCGACGACGTTGTGTGCGCCGCCCTCGCCGGTCCACTCCCAGACGACGGTGCCGCCGGGCGCGATGGTGGCTTCCTCGGGTCCGAAAGAGGTCCCCGATCCCGTACCGACTTCTACTGTCGTCGTCCCGCCGCCACCGCCCCCACTCGAACTGTTGCCTTCCTGTGCCGCCGCCGTCCCGCTCGTGCCTGCGACGGCCGCCGCCCCTGCTGCCGTCCGGAGGAACCCCCGGCGGCTCACTGGTCCGTCGGCGTCGGTTTCGCTCATGTGATCCCCTACCGGCTGGCGCGTACTGAACATTACGATGCACCTTTTTACTTCGTCGGGTGCGCTCGCTCCGCTCACGCATCACTCCCCGCAAAAATCTGCACCAAAAACACTCGCACACTCGCCTACGGCTCGTTCGCGGTACAACCCACTTGTCCACCGTACCACGACCGTAAACTGCACAATACCCCCGAACCCTCGGTCACTCACTTCGTTCTCGTGAGCGAAGCGAACGAGAGCTCGGAGCGCGCAGCGCGTGCTCCGGCGTTCGTGGCCTCGCCCTTCATCCGCCAGGCCCGCACCACAGCCGCCGCTCCAGAGCGCAACCATCCCGAAAAAGCGGTCGACTGTTGTCGTTTACGACGGCGCGACGGTGACCTGCTGGCCGCGGTCGATCGCACCCTCCAGCTCCTCCGCGATCGCGCTGCCCCGCGAGACCTGCACCTCGCCGCCCCGCGAGACGGTCGCAGTGAACAGATACTCGCCGTCGGCCTGGACCTCGACCGTCTCACCGGCGTAGCCGTCCATCGGGATCACGACGTGTCGGGACGTGATCTCGGGTGTGACGATCTCGCCCGCACCGCTCGATCCGCCACCGCTCCCGCCCCGACTGCCGCCACCGCCGCCACCGCTATTCGCGTTTCCCGACCGGCCGCCGCGACCGCCTGGCCGCTCGTCGAACGTCCGCACGTCGATGCTGATCCCGAGTCGGTTCTCGATGTCGGTGATCCGACCGCCACCCTTGCCGATCACCGTCGAGATGTCGGCCTCCTCGACGTAGACGACTGCGGTGTTCGCGCTCTTGAGCTCGACCTCGCAGTTGCCGCGCGCGACCGACCGGATCTCGCGTTCGATCTCCTGTTTCGCGATCCGGTCGACGCCGCTGTCGTCGTCCTCGCCACCGACGGGGACGGTGACGACCTGACGATTGAAACTGTAGATCTCGTACTCCGGACGCTGGGTCTCGAAGTCCCGAACCTGGATCACGGGCCGCGCGAGATCCTCCTCGGTGAGGCCCTCGGGGACTTTGACCTCGGTCCGAACGTCGTAGACGGTGTCGATCTCGCCCGCTTCGACGTACACCACGGTATCCACTACTTGTGGGATCATCCCGAGTTCGACCCGCCCGACGAGTCGGCCGAGCGCGTCGATCGCGCGAGTGGCGTGGACCACGCCGATCATTCCGACGCCAGCGAGGCGCATGTCCGCAAAGACCGAGAAGTCCTCGGTCTTCCTGACTTCGTCGTAGATGGTGTAATCCGGCCGGACCATCAGCAGCGAGTCCGCGGTATTCTCCATCTGCCCGTCGAGCTCGGTGTACTGAGTGATCTCGGGGCCGACCTGGAGATCGCGGGGCTTCTCCATCGTCTTGACCGAGAACGCCGAATCGGCGAGGAAACCCGCGACCGCACCCGCGAGCGTCGACTTCCCCGCGCCTGGCGCGCCCGCGATCAGGACGCCACGCTGGTGGTCGAGCAGTCGCTCACGGAGGTCGTCGGCGTACTCGTAATCGTCGAGTTCGGTCTCGACGATCGGCCGAACCGCGGTGATCTCCAACCCGTCGGCGAAGGGCGGCCGGGCGAGCGCGATCCGGTACTCCCCGAACTGGACGATCGTCATGCCGTTCCGATCGAGTTCGGTGAACCCGTCGCTCGACGCCCGCGTGGCGGTCTCAATCTCTGCGACCCACTCACGGAGATCGTCCTCGGTGAGCGGGTCGTCGCCGATGGTTTCGAAGCGCATCTCGCCGACTGCCCCGCGTTTCGCCATCGGTGCGACGCCGGTCTTGAGGTGGACGCTCATCGTCTCCTCGTCGAAAAAGTCCTCGATCGCGAGCTGTTCGGGTGCTTCCCCGCGGACTTCGGGATCGACGTACTCGACGTCGAGTTCTTTCGCGCGGGCGACCTCGCTTTGGACTTTGTCGCTCGTGAGCAGCGTGGCCCCCTTCTCCGCAGCGAGATCGCGGATCAGCGCGTCGACGGCCCCCTCGTCGGAAGCGTGGCGTTCGCCGTCGCCCGGCCGTCGGCCGACGTACTCGACTTCCACACTCCCCTCGTCGGCGAGTTCGGCGAGCCGTTGGAGCTCGGCGAGTCCGTCCCAGCCCGACTCGCGGCCGTCGTTGGCCTGGAATTCGAGTTCCGCGACGACCGCCTCGGGGACCGCAACGGTCTCCTCCTCGAACGCACCGCTCTCCACTCGTTCGGACACGCGCCCGTCGATAACCGCGCTCGTGTCCGGTACGACAGTCATGCGTGTCGTTCGGCCGGCAGGATCAAAAGGGTGTTCAAGCGCGGGCGGAAGGGCTTATGCCGTTTCTCGTGGATCGTGCTTCCATGGCTGCCGTCACGGATCTCACCCGCGACCTCGCTGCGATCCCGAGCCACGACGACGAGACCGATGCAGGTGACTTCATCGAGGCCTGGCTCCGAGAAGAGACCGACGCCGACGTGACCCGCGACGGGGTCGGAAACGTCATCGCACGTCGGAACACGAACCCCGACGCGAACGAGTCGGTCGCGCTCGTCGGCCACCACGACGTCGTGCCGCCCGACGAATCGCAGATTGCCAACGGCGAGTACGTCGTCGAGGAACGCGATGGCCGGCTCTACGGCCGGGGTGCGGCGGACATGAAGGGCGCGGTCGCGGCCGCGATGTGTGCCTTCCGCGACACCGACCCTACAGTGGAACTCGTCTTCGCGAGTTTCGTCGGCGAGGAGATCGGTGGCGAGGGCGCGCGCCACGCCATCGACGAGGGGTTCTCGCCCGACTACGCGATCGTCGGCGAGGGGACGACGGGCTACTCCGCGCCCGGAACGACTGACGTCGCGGTGGCACACAAGGGTCGGCGGGCGAGCACCATCACTGCCCACGGGACTGCGGCCCACGCGAGCGAACCCGAGGCCGGCGAGAACGCCGTCTACACCGCGTGCAAGGCGGTCGAGATGGTTTGCGAGATCGACGCACCATCCACCGACGTGTTCGGCGAGCGGGTACGGGGCAGCGTCGTCGTGACCGAGATCGAGGGTGGATCGGCGTGGAACGTCATCCCGGAATCGTGTTCGATCACCGTCGACGAACGGACGATTCCGGGCGAGCGCGCTCCGTTGGCGGCGGTCGAGGATTCGGGACGCGTCGAGTGGACGGTCGATCAAGACCTCCCGCCGATGGCGTGTGACGACGAGGCGTTCGCCGAGGCGGTGCGAGCGGCCGCCGCCGACGCCCAGGAGGGCGAGCCCGAACTCGTCACGAAACCCCACGCGACCGACGCTGGCTGGCTTGCCGAGGCGGGCGTGACCTGCGTGATCTGTGGGCCCGCCGAGCAGGGCGAGGCCCACACCAAAGACGAGAGCGTCTCGCTCGCCGTCCTCGATCGGTGTTACGAGACCTATCGCGGTGCGGTCGAGTCGATCGGCCGGTAGGCAAGAATTGATAGGGCGGCGCGCCGGGTGTCGGGTATGGCATCCGACGCCACGGTCGACGCCTACGACGAGCTCCTCGAACGCTACGAGCGGATTTCCAACATCCAGAGCGCAGCGGGCGTGCTGAGCTGGGATCAGGAAGTCATGATGCCCGACGGCGGCACGCCGGCGCGCTCGGCCCAGCGCTCGGCGCTGTCGGCGACGAGCCACGAACTCCTCGTCGAGGAGGACATGGAAGGGGCGCTCGAAGCGGCCGAGAGCGCGGACCTCTCGGGCGAGCAGGCTGCCGTCGTCCGGGAGATCCGCCGCCAGTACGACCGTGCGGCGCGCGTTCCAACGGACCTCGTCGCGGAGATCTCACAGACCACGAGCGAGGCGCTCCCGGTCTGGAAGGAGGCGAAAGCCGAGGACGACTTCGAGACGTTCGCGCCGATCTTGGAGGACTTGCTCGACCTCAAGCGCGAGTACGCCGACCACATCGATTCGAGCCGACCGCCCTACGAAGTGCTGTTCGAGGACTACGAACCCTACCTCGGGCTCGACACAGCCGAACGAATCCTCGACCGACTCCGTGAGGAGCTCGTCCCGCTGATCGACGAGGTGGGCGAGAGTGATGTCGAAATCGCCAGGCCGTTCGACGGAACGTTCGACGCCGACGCCCAGGAGGCGCTCGCGCGCGACGCGCTCGACACGCTCGGCTACGACTGGGAGCGAGGCCGGCTCGACACCGCGCCGCACCCGTTCTCGACAGGAACTCAGTTCGACGCCCGCGTGACGACGCGCTTCGACGAAGAGGACCCGCTGGGAGCGCTAACGAGCACGATCCACGAGTTCGGCCACGCGACCTACACTCTCGGGCTGCCCGACGACGAGTACGGAAGTCCGCTGGGCGAAAGCCGCAATCTCTCGGTCCACGAATCCCAGTCGCGGCTCTGGGAGAATCATGTCGGGCGGTCGCAGCCGTTCTGGTCGCTGTTCCTGCCGAAAGTCAAAGAGCGATTCTCGGGACTCGACGACGTCACCGCGCGGGACGCCTACGAGGCCGCAAACCGGGTGTACGACGACAACCTCATTCGCGTGGAAGCGGACGAACTCACCTACCACATGCACATCGTGCTCCGGTTCGAGATCGAGCGCGCGCTCATCGAGGGCGATCTCGACGTCCGCGAGGTGCCCCAGGTCTGGAACGACAAGATGGACGAGTATCTCGGAATCCGTCCCGAGACCGACGCCGATGGCTGTCTCCAGGATATCCACTGGTCACACGGTTCGTTCGGCTACTTCCCCACCTACTCGCTCGGCAGCGTGCTCGCCGCGCAACTGTACGAAAGCGCCGACGCCGCCATCGACGATCTCGACGACGACATCGAGAGCGGCGAGTTCGACGCGCTCCACGACTGGCTCACCACGAACGTCCACAGCCACGGTCAGCGCTACACCACGCCCGACCTGATCGAGGAAGCCACCGGCGAGGCGTTCACCGCCGACTATTTCCTCGATCATGCTACGGCAAAGTACGGCGCGCTGTACGATCTGTAGGACATCGAGATAGCGGCGATTTCTCCCTCGATTTCGACCGGATCACTCTTCCGTTCCGGGCCTCCTTACTGTCCGTCGTCGTTCTGCCACGTCGTTCGCGGTAAGCGTTAGCACCGACCACCAGAGCTATAAGATTGGTGCGTCATACCGTAGCATGTATGGCGACCGCACCCAACGACGCCGACGCTGACGTCGACGAGTTCCTCGCGCAGCGCGGCCACGAAACCGGATCGCCGGGATGGGGAGAGAGCTACAACAAAAAGCAGTGCCCGGACTGCGGTGGGCTTCACGAGTCCGACGCGAGCACCTGTACGGTGTGTGGCTGGACGCCGCGATCGGCCTGATTCTGGGATTCGACCGCTCGACGCCGCGACGAAGCCGGTAAGTGATCCCGTCTCTCACGACGTGATATGGGCATCATCAGCACGTTCGGAACGGTCGTGACGCTCGTGCTCGCGCTGCCGGTGGCGATGCTCGGCACGCTCTTTCTGGCCCAGGGGCAGACCCTATCGGGCATCGCGATGATCGTCGTCGCGGTGTTGATGTTCGTGGTCAAAACGTACGTCACCACGCCGGACGATCTCCCTATGATGGCGGCCGAGCGCACCGTCGGTACGATCGCGAAAGACCCCGACGAGGACGAGCAGAACTAATCCGCGGCGGGGGCCTCGGCCTCACTAAGCACGTCTTCGACCGTGACGCCCGAGGGTTGGTTGTCGAGCAGCACGTCGACCGGGAGCGTGGGCGCGCCGCCGATGAGGTCTTCGAGCAGGACGAGGCGCTCGCGTGCGCGACTCATCCCGACGTAAAACACCCGACGCTCGTTGTCGGTCAACATTGGTACTGGATCGGTGTTCTTGGTGAACGGCTCGTCGCCGGGGATCGCGGTGTCGTCGTCGACCGAGGCCGCCATCTGCTCGACGACCTTCTCCGTGAGGTCAGTCGCGACGAACACGTGATCGGCCTCGCGACCCTTCGCGGAGTGGATGGTCCCCACCCGGACGCGATCACGGTCGACGTCCTGATACTCGCCGCCGAAGTACGCCGCGACCGACTGTTTCTGGAACTGTGAGACCTTCCGGAGCATGTCGTCGGCCGACGCCGGCCCGGGCATGAACGGGACGTGCTCCTCGACCAGTTCGGCGTCGATGGTGAGTTCGGCGATATCCTCGACGCCCGCCGCTTCCTGCTCGTCGTCGAGCGCCTCGTAGAGGGCGTCCCGATGGTTGGTCCCGAAGGCGGTGTCGGCGAGCATGTCGGCCAGCCGGCGGGCTTCGAGTCCCGTGATGGGCTCGCCCTCGTCGACCCGCTCGATCGCGCCGACGTAGTCGTCGAGTCGGTCGGTCCACATCCGCTGGTCGGTGAGCGCCTGGAAGGGAATCCCGTCGTCGATGAACTCGTCCATGAACCGGAACAGCTGATAGCGAGCCCGGAACAGCACCATCACGGTCTCGTCGGTGTTCTCGACCGTCGACCGGACGTTCCGGACGAGATCGAGCATCGATGGGCCGTGGACTGCCTCGACCGTTCCGCCCTCGGTCCGCGGTCGGAGGTTCTTCTCCTGGCGCTGCTCGATGTGACGGACCTCGCGGTTCACGACGTTCAGCACCCGCGACGGCAGCCGGTAGGAGTTGTCGAGGATCACGTCCTCGCCCACCTCGTCGAGGAGGAGCTGTGGGTCCGCGCCTTGCCACGCGTACACCACCTGATCGTCGTCGCCCGCGATCAGCGCGTGCTCGACGTGGGGTTTCCACGCCTCGTACACTTGGTGCTGGAGCGTCGTGATGTCTTGGAACTCGTCGATCACGAGGTACTCGACCGACGGGAGGAGCGATCGCTGGTGGACGCGTTCGAGCATGTCCGCAAACCCAGTCAATCCCTGCTCACCTTTGTACGTTCGCCACGCTCGGATCGCCTCCGGGATGTCGATCCGATCGTCGTCGGAGGGCCACGTCGGGGTGTACTTGTTGCCCTGCTGGGCGTTCGGATCGATGTCCGGTGGCAGCCGAACCTCCTCTTCGTCCCACTGGAAGGGCACGTCGTACCAGTCGGCGACGTCCCGCGTCGTGCGCTGGAGCCACTGGCTCGTCGCGATGGTCTTGTTGCCAATGGTGGTCGAGCGCGCGCTCCGCCGACGCGATCCCTCGTACTCGTCTTCGAACTCGATCCCGTACTCCTCACAGAACTCCTTTTTGTCGGATTCACCGACGACATCGCCGCGCGAGAGGTCGAGGAGTTCGTACGCCTTCGCGTGCATCGTACAGACGTTGCCCTTGAGCGATCGCGGGCTGACGTCGAGGCGTTCGGCGAGGCGTTCGCGGATCTCGGCGGCTGCCGCTCGGGTGTACGAAACCACGAGCACGTCGTCGACCGTGACGCCCGGCTCGTCGAGGATGTCCTCGACGCGGTCGAGCAGCGCCGTGGTCTTCCCGCTCCCCGGACCGCCGAACAGCCGGGTCACGTGCGTGTCGGTAGACATGGCCCAGAACAGGCACCCATCGGTTATAAACGACGTGGCTCCCGTGCGAACCCGTTTCGCGACCCGGACACCGTCGAACGAGGACCACGGCCGTCGAGCGGTAGCCTCATCCCGCGACCACACCTATCGCCGACCATGTTCACCGGTATCGTCGAAACCACCGGCCAGGTCCGCGACGTCATCGACGAGGACGGCGGCAGACGCGTTCGGGTCGGAGCCGACCTCGACGGTCTCGCACACGGCCAGAGCATCGCGATCGACGGAACCTGTCTCACCGTCGAGAACCACGACGACGGGTGGTTCGAACTGTTCTGCTCGACCGAGACGCTCGAACGCACGACGCTCTCGACGATCGCAGCCGACGATGCGGTCAACATCGAGCGCGCGCTGCCCGCCGACGGCCGGTTCGACGGCCACTTCGTCCAGGGTCACGTCGACGCGACCGCCGAACTCCGATCCGTAGAGCGGATCGGCGACGACTGGGAGTTCGCGTTCTCACTGCCCGAATCGGTCGCTCGCTACGTCGTCGAGAAGGGATCGATCACCGTCGACGGAATCAGCCTCACGGTCGCCGACCTCCGTGCCGACTCGTTCACCGTGGCCGTGATCCCGGCGACCTACGACCTGACGGCGCTGAGCGAGAAGCAGCCAGGCGATCCGATCAACCTCGAGGTCGACGTGATCGCCAAGTACGTCGAGCGCCTCACCGAGGGGTATCGGTGAGGTCGTCACGAGTGGCCGGAACGAGCGGCGAACCGAAGAGCGAAGTTTCTTTGATGGACGCCGGCTACTCCCGGGCAATGTACGATTTCGTCGTCGTGGGTGCCGGGCCGGCCGGGTCGCGCTTCTCCCGCCAGGCCGCCGCGGCGGGCCACGACGTTCTCGTCCTCGAACGTGGCGAAGTCGGGACGCCGCTCGCGTGTTCGGGCCACGTCAGTACCGACGTCTGGGGATTCACGCCCGACGGCGCGCGCACGGACCTCCTCCAGAACGAGATCTCGGGCGCACGGTTTCACGCCGGCGGCCCCGGCGAGCGCGCACATCTGTTCTACAAGGACGAAACCATCTCGAACGTCATCGACCGGGTTGGCCTCGACCGAACCCTCGCACGCGCGGCCCGCGAGGCGGGTGCGGACCTCCGGGAACACCACAGCGTGGTTGACGTTGAGGAGCACGCCGATCGCGTCTCGGTGACCGCCAGAACGCCCGACGGCAAGCGAACCTTCGACGCACGGATGGTGGCGGGCTGTGACGGACCGGTGTCGCGGGTTCGACGCGAACTCGACCTGCCCGAGCCGGGCGAGAAGCTCCAGGGTGTACTCGCGTTCTCGGAGGAAAACGATCCCGGCGCACACGTCGACGTCCACCTCTCGGTGCCGGAGTTCTTCGCGTGGCGCATTCCCCGCGCCGAGGCAGGCGTCGAGTACGGCCTCGCGGCCGCACCCGGTGAGAACGCCACCGGACTGTTCGAGGCGTTCACCGACGGCTACGGGGTCGAAACCGGCGAGACGTGTGCCGGGATGATCCCCATTGGACCGCCCGATCGCGTCACCGGCTATCGGTCGTTTCTGATCGGCGACGCCGCCGCCCAGACCAAGCCGTTCACCGGCGGCGGGATCGTGTATGGAATGACCGCGGCCGACCACGCCGCCCGCGAGATCGATCCCCAGAATCCAGGATCGCTCGCCGACTACGAAACGGCGTGGCGCGACGACCTCGCGCGTGAAATCCGGCTCGGACACTGGGTCCGCCGGGCGTACTCGCTCCCGAAACCCCTCCAGAACGCCGGCCTCTCAGCCCTCTCCGGGAAGATCGGCGTCCACATGGACAAACCGACCACGCTGTTCTCGCCTGAGAGCCTGAAGACGCTGCTCTCGCGGTCGTAACGACTGTCGTTGCCGGGTAGCCAGTAGCCATTTATGCAGGTGGATCGACCGACTCCGCATGCCCGGCGAAGTCTTTCTCCGTAGCGAGCGTGTCACTCTCCGCACCGTCGAACCCGAGGACGCAGAACTGCTCCAGCGAGCCCGCAACGATCCCGACCTCCGGGAGGGATTGCTGTTTCGCTCCCCGTCGACCCGGGGCGAGGTTGAGGCGTTCATCGAGGAATCCGTCGAGGGCGACGACGAAAGTCAAAACCTGCTGATCTGTGTGAGCGACGAACCGATCGGGGCGGTAGACCTCTTCGACATCCACCGGGAGAGCGCTACGCTCGCCTACTGGCTGCTGCCGGACCACCACGGCGACGGCTACGCGACCGAGGCCGTCGCGCTCGTGATCGATCACGCCTTCGACACGCTCGGTCTCAACCACCTCGTCGCGTGGACCATCGGCTACAACGGGGCCTCACAGGCGCTTCTCGGCCGGCTCGGTTTCTCCCACGAAGGAACCTACCGCGAGCACGTCTTCCGAAAGGGCGAGCACCACGACACGGAGCATTACGGTATTCTCGCCGATGAGTGGACGGGAAGCGAGTCGATCCTCGACGGAGGCTCGCCGGACTGACGGCGATCCCCGATGCGAACGGTCGCCGGCGCGCGGCGATGTGTGTCTGTTGGCCTCACTCGCCAGCGACGTGCTCGTGCAGCTCCGCCGGAGCCGACACCATCGTCGATTCACCGTCGATAGTGATTCGTGCGGTGTCCGACTCGCCATCCACGTCGGGGATCACGACCGCTTCGTGGTCCGGGATGTCGAGGGCGGCACGATGGAGTGGCGAGTCGAGGGGTGCGGCGACCGCAATCTCTGTCCCGGAGAGCACGCGCGCGGCGGTGGTGGCGTACCCCGCGACCTCGATTCCGAGCCGATCGTGTGCGCCCGCGAACGCCGCGAGCGTCTCGCGCGCGATCTCGTGATAGCGGTCCTCACCGGTCAGCACGCCCAGCTCGTACAGCGCGTCCGCGATCGTCACGTTCGTGCCGAGCGGTCGTAGCGGGCGCGAGAGCAGCCCCGATCCGTCTTCCGGTCCGTCGAGAAACGAATCTCCCTCGCGGCGTTCCGCGATCGTGTACTCCGCGATCCGTTCGGCGGGCGCAAGCCAGTCGTCGCCGAGCACTTGGACGGCACTCGTGAGCGCACCGAGGACGCGGGCTTGATCGGCGAGCACTCCGTGGGGGCCGGCCGTGTTGCCGTCGCGGTAGTGGAGCACCCGTCCGTCCTCGACGAGGCTATCGAGGAGCTGTGAGAGTCCGCGCTCGGCCCCGCGACGCGCCCCCTCGTGGCCGATGACGGCGTGGGTTTCGAGCAGCGCGTCGATCGCGAGCCCGTTCGCTCCGGCGAGCACGGTGTCGTCGATCGGGGGCGAGTCAGCGGCTTCGCGATCGCTCGGTGGAAGACCGTAGTACGCCTCGTCGCCCGCCTGGCTCGCCGCGAAGCCGTCGCCGCTCGCGAGGGTCGTCGTGAGGAACTCCGCCGTGCGCACCGCGGGGTCGGCGTACTCGTCGTCGTAGCGTGCCGCCGCGGCGAACGTCCGGCAGAGCCCGGCGTTGGTATCGAGGGTCTTCTCGGTCTGGCGGTCGCCCCAGTCGCGCTCGACGGCGTACCGGAAGAAGCCGCCGGCGTAGGTGTCGTGGAGATGTGTACGAATAGCTTCGAGCGTCCGGAACGCCCGATCGGGATCGCGGGTGAGCGCGAACTCGATGGCGGGTGCGAGCGGGAACTTCGGTCCCGTCCCCCACCCGCCGAACTCCTCGTCGAACGCCGCCGCGATCTCGCGCTCCATGTGGGCCTCGATCGCCGGGGAGAGCGCGCCCGCCGGCGGGTCGGCGTCGCGGAGTTCGCGCGGGACCCGTCCGGCCTCCTCTCCGTTCTCGTTCCACGCCGTCCGCACGCGTTCGAGCACCTGACGGAGCCCGTCGGCCCCGAGATAGGTCGCGCCCGTGATGAGTTCTCCAGAGGGGGTGAGGAATACTGTCGAGGGGAACCCACCCATGTTGTAGCGCTCCCGTACTCGGGGCCGGCGATCGACGTCGACGCGAACCGGCACGAACCCGTCGTTCAGGTTTGCCGCCACAGTTGGTGAGGCGTACGCAGTCCGGTCCATCTCACGGCACTCGCGACACCAGTGGGCGCGCAGGTTACAGAGAATCGGCGCGTCGCGCTCGCGGGCCTCGTCGAACGCCGCTGCGCCCCACTCGCGCCACTCGACCAGCGTATCGACTGCGCCAGCGTCCATATTTCCCCTTCGGCGGACCGGCCAAAGCGCTTCGGACTCCGAACCCGTCGGAGGATAAAGGGTTTTGCGTGCGCGACGGGTAGTCGAAGTATGGTGCTCCGGATCATCGGGCTGCTCCTCCTCATCCCGCTGTTCGACGCCGTGTTGCTCGTCGCGGTGGCGAACTTCATCGGCGCGATCCAGACCGTGGCGCTGGTGGTGCTCACGGCGCTGATCGGAATGCTCCTCGTGCGCGCCGAGAGCCGTCACACCGTCAGGAAGATCAGGGAGCGCGTCGAGCGCGGCGAGCTTCCCGGCGACGAGCTCCTCGACGGCGGCCTCTTGATCGCTGCCGGCGCGTTCTTGCTCACGCCGGGTCTCGTCACCGACGCCGTGGGACTCCTCCTCGTCGTCCCCGTGACGCGCTGGCCGATCCGCTCGGCGATCAAGCGCTGGTTCGTCGTGCCGTACATCGATCGAAAAACTGGCGGAATCGCCTCCGGCGGCGTCTACGTCGGTGGATTCCCCGGTGGAGCCGACACCGACGATTCGGACATCTACGATGTCGATAGTGGACGCGATGACCCTGAGCCAGGTCACGAGTAGTTTCACTGAAAAATCGACGCGTCGCGAAGAGAAACCCTTACATGCGGTACGGCGCAACTCCGGATGTCCGGGCCAATAGCTCAGTTAGGTTGAGCGCTCGGCTGATAACCGGGAGGTCCGCGGTTCAAATCCGCGTTGGCCCATTTTCCTACGTAAATCGACGAACGAAGAGGGTCCGATGAGCGTCGAAAATACAACCGAGCGGATTTGAGCCCTGCCAGTCGCAGCCGACGAACGAAGTGAGTCGGATCGTCTGGCTCCGGTTCAAATCCGCGTTGGCCCATTTCTGACGGCGAAGCGCACGAGCTACTGACTCATGAAACGGCAGCCGGTGCGATTGGCGAACGGACCCCTTCGCGAGCCGTAGCTCGTCGGCCAGTTCATCCGAAAAAGACAGCAGGGGTAGGTTACAGGTGATGCCACGCAACAGAACCCTGCTGTCCCGTGGAGCTCGCCTCGCTCCGTTTGTCACTCTGTCCCACGCGATAATAAGCTTTGTGTGGGCACACTACTGCGATATATATTGATTGCGGGTATCGGTCGGGCGAAAGCTGGTGCCGAATTGGATGAGTCTCGGCTGAGGTGTCGATACCGACATGCGCCGAACCGAGCCATTGAGGCCAGTCGAGACCGTAGCCGAGCGTATGATCGGTCATCGATGCCGCCAAGCGGGGACGGTCCGTCCATGACGGTCGACGAACGCGTGCTGCTGGGGGTCGTCCTCGCCGCCGGCGTGGTCGTCCCTGGGGTGGCTGACTACGCGCTTTCGACCGCCGGGTTTGACACGGCCGGAATGATCGTTTGGGCCGTCGGCTACCTCACGATGGCACTCCTGGTCTGGTATCGCTGGATTCGGCCGCTCGATCTCTCGGGGCCGGCCGGATAACTGCCCTCGGTATCGTCGTCTGGCGACCGCTCGCAGTACTCGGCCCGACTCGTAAGCTTGAAGCCGGCGACCCGCCGACGTTTCGCTGAGGATGTTCGCGCTCCCGCTGCAGGTGATCGACAAGTTCCTGCTCCAGTACAATCTGGGCCAGGTGTTGCTGCTCGTCTTCGTGCTTGCGACCCTCGCCGCGCTCACCCAGCGGTCGCTGAAGATCATCGCGCTCCAGACCATGACCTTCGGTCTCCTCTTCATGCTGGTTCCGAGCATCGACGGCCCGCCCCTCTATCTCTACCTCGGCATCGGACTCCTGATGGTCGCCCCGATGGCGTACGTCAGCGCCGGCCGCTGACCCACCACTTTTTACTGCGTCGGGTCTCCTCGCTCGTCGGCTTCGCCGACTCGCTGCGGGGACCACTCCTTGTAAAAACCTGGACTAAAAACACCCGCTCGTTCGCCTTCGGCTCACTCACGGCGAACCGCGCTCGCTCCGCTCGCGCGGACGGTCTCCACTACCCCGCACCACGACCGCAAACCGCACAACACCGCCGAAGCCCTCAACTGCTCGCTTCGCTCGCAGTTTCACCCTTCATCTGCCAGGCCCGCCCCGCAACCGCGCCGCCCCGTAGCCGCACCGCTCCCGCAGCCGCCCTGCAACCGCACGCGCTCTCGCCACCACGATTTATCCCGCTCGGCGTGGTACGTATCGCCGTATGTCAGAGACAGATGTCGCGGTCGTCGGCGGCGGACCGGCAGGGCTCAGCGCGGCGCTGTTCGCCGCGAAGAACGGTCTCGACACGATCACCTTCGACACCGACGAAACCTGGATGCACAAAGCGCACCTGTTCAACTACCTCGGGATCGAGAGCGAAGACGGCTCGGCGTTCATGGACGACGCTCGCGAGCAAGTCGCGGAGTTCGGCGTCGATCGCCGGCAGGGAACGCAGGTCACCGGCGTCGCCGAGAACGGCGACGGCTTCACCGTCTCGACCGACGATGGTGATCACGAGGCGAGCTACGTCGTCCTCGCGACGGGCGCGAAGCGCGATCTCGCCGAGGACCTCGGCTGTGAGTTCACCGACGAGGACGTGGTCGACGTGGACGTGACGATGGAAACCACGGTCGAGAACGCCTACGCCACGGGCGCGATGGTCCGGGCCGAGGAGTGGCAGGCGGTCATCTCGGCTGGCGACGGTGCGGCAGCCGCCCTGAACGTCCTCACGAAGGAGAAAGGCGAACACTTCCACGACTTCGACACGCCTGCCGACGCCGAGTGACCGACGACCGTCGCGACGATCCAGAACCCGTAAGCGGTCGGCCGCCGTCGAACCGGGCGTGAGTACCGGTGTTTTTCGACGTGTCGAGCGCACGACGCCACCCCTTGCGGCGCTCGCGGTTGCGGTCGTCGCGGTCAGCACCAGCGCGTTCTTAGTTCGCTACAGTGCGGCCCCGAGCCTCGTGAAGGCGTTCTACCGGGTTCTCTTCACCACGCTGCTCCTCGTTCCGTTCGCGCTCGTTCGCCACCGCGACGCGTTCGGTCGGCTCTCCGCCCGGGACTGGTTCGTCGCGACTGCGGGCGGCGTCGCGCTCGCGATCCACTTCGCATCGTGGTTCGAGAGCCTGGAGTGGACCAGCGTCGCCGCCTCGGTCACGATCGTCCAGTCTCAAGTCCTGTTCGTCGCCGCCGGTGCGGCGTTCTTCCTCGCCGAACACGTCACCCGCCGCACCCTCGCGGGGATGATCGTCGCACTCTGTGGGATCGCGGTGATGTCGGTTGGTGACGCTCTCACCGGGGCGAATGTCGCGGGTGCGGCCCCGCTGTACGGCAACGCCCTCGCGCTCGTCGGTGCGGTCTGTGCGGCGGGCTACGTGCTCGCCGGGCGCTCGCTCCGTCAGCGCATCCCGCTGGTTCCGTACGTCATCGTGGTTTACTCTGTCTGTGCGGTCGTACTGCTCGCGCTCACCGTCGCCGACGGCGCGGCCTTGGTCAACTACCCGCCCCGCGAGTGGCTGCTCTTTCTCGGGATGGCGGTCGGCCCCGGACTGTTCGGCCACACAGTCCTGAACTGGGCGCTTGCCCACGTCGAATCCAGTGTCGTCAGCGTCTCGCTGCTCGGCGAACCCATCGGTAGCGCGCTACTCGCGCTCGTTCTCCTCGGTGAGATTCCGACCGCGATCACCGTCGTCGGCGGTGCGGTCGTGCTCGTGGGGATCGCGGTCACCTCGCGGGCGCGGACGACCTGACCTGATGGGGAGATCGATGGGTGGTTGGCGCGCGATGAATGCGCGCCGACGGCGCGCAGAACGCGCGAGGGATGACTGAATGATGCGAGCGTCGCGAGCAAACGAAGGAATCGACTGGGGAGGGCGTGGCCCGCTCTCTCTCATTTGTCCCGTGGTTCGCGGCTTTCGACGCCGTACTCCCGACCGAAATCCCTCATCGTGTGGCTACTGCCGGCTGCCTGGCTGCGGGTCGACGTGTGGTTTCGCCATGAGCGCGTCGCGCGGCTGGTCGTCAAGCCAGTCGAGCAGCTGAACGAGCTGGTCGGCCGCGGCCTCGAACAACTGCTTGCCCTTTGCCGCCGTCGCGTCGGTCTGATCGCCGAGCACGCCATTCTGGGTGTTGTCGATCGAGTCGTAGAACGTCCGTGCGCCGAACTTCCGCGGGTCGGCCTCGGCGAGGTCGGCGATCCCGCCATCCCGGGCGTCGTCGAGCTTCCCGTCCCGAACGAGGTCAGGAGCGATATGCTGGATCATCGCGGTCTCCTTCGGCCCTCCATGCGGGCCGTTCTGGGCGAACAGGTCGTCGACGAGTTCGGGGATCGAGTCGTTCCACATCCACTCGATCGCGTAGGCGGTGCCGTCGTCGCGGAGTCGCCGGCCGACCTCGCGGAGGTGGACGGTGTTGCCGCCGTGGGCGTTGACGAACACGATCCGGTCGACGCCGTGGTACGAGAGGTTGCGTGCGAGGCTCTCGACGTACTCCCGGAAGGCGGGTGCGTCGACCCACATCGTGCCGTGGAACTGTCGGTGATGGGGGCTCACGCCGACGTTCACCGTGGGCGTACAGAGCACGTCAGCCCGATCGGTCGCCTCGCGCGCGAGGTGCTCGGCGATCAGGTGGTCGGTAGCGAGCGGAAGATGCGGACCGTGCTGTTCGGTCGAGCCGAGCGGGACGACCGCAAGCGACTCGCTTGCGACGTGCTCACCGAGTTCCGGCCACGTCCGATCCGCGAGGTACATACCGGCGTGTCGAGCGGACCCCGCATAACGGTGTCCACTTCGGCTCTCGTGGCCGTGGCTCCGGATGGGAACGTTTCAATCCCCGTGTGCCGTACCCCAGCTATGGACCCGCTCGATCTTCGAGAGACGATCCCGGCGCTCGACGAGATCACGTATCTCAACACGGGTGCCGCGAGCCCCGCTCCGCGCCCCGTCGTCGAGGCCGTCACCGACTGCGTCGAACGCCAGCAGTACGTCGCACCCGCCGCCGAGGGGATGTATCCGGCGCTCTTTGCGGCATTCGACGATGCACGGGAATCCGTCGCCGACTTCCTCGGAGCCGACCCGGACGAGATCGCGCTGACCCAGAGCACCGCCGACGGGATCAACCGCGTCGCGACCGCGCTGCCGTGGCAGGCGGGCGACGTGGTGGTTCGGACCGACTGCGAGCACCCGGCCGGCATCCTGCCGTGGAAACGCCTCGCCGACCGCCACGGCGTCGAGACGCGGGTGGTCGAGACCACACGCGGCCGACTCGATCGCAACGACCTCGCAACCGCACTCGACGGCGCGGACCTGCTCTGTCTCAGTTCGATCACGTGGAACTACGGGACGCGACTCCCGATCGCGGAGGCGGTCACGATGGCCCACGATGCGGGGGCGCGTGTGCTGGTCGACGCGGTCCAGTCGCCCGGTCAGGTCGCGGTCGACATCGATGAATGGGGGGCTGATTTCGTCGTCGGGGCCGGCCACAAGTGGCTGCTCGGACCGTGGGGTGCGGGCTTCCTGTACGTCGCCGCCGACGCCACCGCGGCGCTCGAACCACAGCGGGTCGGCTACCGGAGCGTTGCGGACCCGAACGATCCGGCCGCCGGCTTTGCCGCTGGCGCTCGCCGACTCGAAGTCGGCACCGCCTCGCCCGCCCCACACGCTGGCCTCGCGGCAGCCATCGAGTGTCTCGATTCGGTCGGCTTCGGCACGATCGAGAATCGGATCGAGAACCTCACCGACCGACTCAAGGACGGTCTCGACGACGATTCACTCCTGAGTCCACGGAGCTACGAATCGGGGCTCGTGACTGTCGATGTCGATGATCCCGAAACCACTGTCGAGCGACTCGCCGAGCACGATATCCGGGTTCGGTCGCTCCCGTCGCCCGACGCGATCCGGATCTCGGTTCATGTGTTCAACACGACCGACGACATCGACCGGGTGCTCTCACACCTCTGACTGGCCTCGATCGGGGGTGTCATAACAGCCGGGCTGTCGTACGAGTATTACGGTAGTGCTAAACGTCTCCGCTGGTACGAGTCGCCCATGGATCTCCCGTCGCCGACGTCGGTCGATGGAATGTATCAGTACATGATCGGTTTGCTGCTGGTGCTCGTCGTGGTTTTCGGGCTGTTCTTCGGAGCAGCGTATCTGGGACTTCTGTAATCCAGAGCGGTTCTGACGTCGGATTTGTCGGTACTGGGTTGTAACCACTCAGTCCAATCCACGTTTCGACGTGTGACAATACGGGAATCGTGAAACCACCGTTCTCTAATCCACGAAACCGGACGGTCCCGCGCTGTTCACGAGAACGCCGGGACGGGGATCTGAACTCGTCGAGACGTGCTCGCTACGCTGCGCGCGACTCGTCTACTCAAATCCCCCGTTTCCGGGCTTCAGCCGCTCACTTCGTTCGCGTCAGAAACGCCGGGACGGGGATTTGAACCCCGGATCCCAAAGGGAACACGCTTTCCAGGCGTGCGCCTTACCACTCGGCCATCCCGGCTCGAATGATTCTACCGGAGTCGGCGGTTAAGACCTTTCGCTCCGCGCCAGCCATCCTTCCAGCGCGTAGCTCGATACACCCCCACAGACGCCGACGACCACGGCGACCACCAGCTTCGCGAGAATGCCGATCGCCGGCTCCGACGCGACGAGGAGTGTGTAGCCCTGCACGAGCACGAGAAAGACGAGCGCGGCGATCGCGCCCCACAGCAGGCTCGCCTTGATCCGCGGGTGCACTACGCTGCCCTCACGACAGCTACCGCGGCTTTACTCGGCTGGGCGATCCGTTTCATACCCGAGCTCCGGTGTGAACGCCTAAATTTCCCCGCATCAAGCCAGAGATCACCACTTCAACGACCTCACACGAGCACGTCGACATCGTAGCCGCTGGCTTCGAGTTCGTCGAGGAGGGCCGCGACGTGGTCTTCGCCCCGAGTTTCGAGGTCGATCTCGACCTCGGTCGCGGTCATTCCGGTGTCCCGTGATGTCCGGTCGTGCTGGATAGCGTAGATGTTCGCACGCTCTGCCGAGATGATCCCGATAAGCTGTTCGAGCGATCCGGGCTGGTCGGCCAGCGTGGTCCGGAGTCGGAGGTAGCGTCCGGTTTCGACGAGGCCGCGCATCACCACCGTCCGGAGCATGTTGAGATCGATGTTGCCACCACACAGTGCCGGCACGATCACTTCGTCGTCACCGTATTCGAACGCCTCGGCGAGGATCGCCGCCATCGGGACCGCGCCAGCGCCCTCCACCAGCGTCTTCGATCGTTCGAGCAACGTCGTGATCGCAACCGCGATCTCGGGGTCCGAAACCGTCACCACTTCGTCGACGCGTTTCTCGATCACCTCGAAGGTTCGATCGCCGACCTTGCGGGTTGCAATCCCGTCGGCGATGGTGTCGACGCCGTCGAGCTTCTGGATGTTCCCCTGCTGGAGCGATTGTGCCGCGCTCGGTGCGCCCTCGGCTTCGACGCCGATCACCCGGGTATCGGGCGATTTCGCTTTGACAGCGGTGGCGATCCCTGCAATGAGTCCGCCGCCGCCGATCGGAACCACGACGGTGTCGACATCGGGGCAGTCCTCGACGATCTCGAGGCCGATGGTTCCCTGTCCAGCCATCACGGTCGGATCGTCGAACGCGTGGACGTAGGTCCGACCGTCGTCAGCTTCGATCTCGTGGGCGCGGGCTTGGGCCGCGTCGTAGTCCTCGCCGTGGAGGACGACTTCCGCTCCGTAGCTCCGGGTGGCTTTGACCTTCGCGATCGGGGCGTGTTCGGGCATTACGACGACGCTGTCCACGTCCGCACGGGTGGCCGCGAGCGCGACGCCCTGGGCGTGATTGCCAGCACTCGCGGTGACGACGCCCGCCGCCTGCTCGTCGGCGGAGAGCGTTGCGATCCGATTGGTCGCACCCCGGAGCTTGAACGAGCCGGTGCGCTGGAACACCTCGAGCTTGGGGTGGACCGCTGCGCCGGTCATCGAGGAAAACGAGTGGGAGTATTCGAGCGGTGTGTGGCGAGCGACGCTTTCGACGCGCTCGCGGGCGTCGAGCACGTCGGCGAGTTCGATCATGTGCCGTCTGCGTCGCTCCGCGGTATAACGGTTGCCGAAAACGGCGGTGGAGAGAACCGCCAAGCGTGTGACCCACCGGTGATCGAGCCCGGCTCGTCTTGAACCTCTGCCATGCAGGGTGAAAGTGAAAAGTACTTGGAGACCGCCACGAACTAGTCATTCCCGGCGGACACATACCTCATTCTCGCGGACGTACCGCTCGACGCGATCGCGAAACGAACCCGGGCCTGGCCACGAAACGCCCGCCACGCCGAGTGCGTCCGGATCGCCGACGTACACCGCGATCTTCTCGCTGTCGATTACTGTGTCACCCCGAGCAGCAGTGTCGTCGCGGTCGATCGTAGCGTCGGTGAATGGCACCGAAACCCGGGCGTACAGCCCACGTCCGACTCCTTCGTACTCGTCGAGTACGTCGATCTCGGGCGTTCGGAGGATTCGTCCTCGCGTTCTGCCCTCGGGTGCGAGCGTCGGGTAGGTCCCGTCGACACGGTGGAGTCCGTCGAGAACGGCGTCGCCGCGGTAGTCGAACGTATCGAGGAGCGCCGCCGTACGGTCGGGATCGGTCAGTGTTCCGTAGACGAAGACCTCCATGCCGGATCGACGCCACGTGGACGTATTCCGTTTCCGGCAAGGCGATTGGCCAACACGGACTGTGAGGATGTTTGACGAGCGGTGCGGATGAGGCGTCGCCGCGCGGCCAGCGGCGGTGCGGTTGCGGGGCGGACGCGGCCCTGGTGGATCGAGGGCGAGGACGCGATCAGCGGGAGCGTCCGAGGGCTCGGGCGGTGCTGTGCGGTTGCGGAGAGAGCTAGCGATCGCACCGCGAGCGAACGAAGTGAGCGAGCGGGTGTTTTTAGTCCAGGTTTTTGGACGGGGTTCGAGGCGAGCGAAGCGAGCCGAGGACCCCGTCGAAAAAAGTGGGTGTTTCTAGCGCTCGTCGACTGGCACGAACGACTCGTCTTCCGGGCCGGTGTAGCGGGCACGCGGACGGATCAGTCGATTGTTCTCTTGATATTCGAGGATGTGGCCGAGCCAGCCGCTGACACGGCTCATCGCGAAGATCGGGGTGTACATATCCATCGGGATCCCGAGCTGGTGGTAGACCGATCCCGAGTAGAAGTCGACGTTGGGTGCGATCCCCTTCTCGATGAGACCCTCCTCGCGGAGGTGGTTCTCGATCGCGGTGGTGGCGTCGTACCACTTGGTATCGTCGGCGGACTCGCCGAGTTCTTCCAATCGGCTCTGGAGGATGTCCGCCCGTGGATCCTTGACGTTGTACACGCGGTGGCCCCAGCCGGGCACCCGCCAGTCCTCGCGGTTTTCGCGTGCGTCGGCAACGAAATCGACCGGGTCAGCGCCCGCCTCGTCGATCTCGTAGAGCATCTCCATGACGTCCTGATTCGCGCCGCCGTGGAGTGGCCCCGACAGCGCGCCCACGCCCCCCGTCAGGGCGCTGTAGGCGTCGGCGAACGTGCTCGCGATCACCATCGTGGTGAACGTCGAGGCGTTCAGCCCGTGGTCGGCGTGGAGCACGAGCGCCTGGTCGAACGTCTCGGCTGCGACCTCGTCGGGCTCCTCGCCGGTGAGCATGTAGAGGAAGTTCGCGGCGTAGCCCAGATCGGGGTGCGGTTCGACCGGCTTCTCGCCGTTGCGCAGGCGGTCGAACGCCGCGAGCACCGTCGGGACCTTCGCGGCGACGCGTCGTCCCTTCCGGAGGGTGGCCTCGCGGTCGCGTGGGTTCGCCGCCGAGTCGGGATCGCCGGCAGAGAACATCGAGACCGCGGTGCGGAGCGCGGCCATCGGCCGTTCGTCGCCCGCGAGTTCATCGAGCGTTGCGAGGATACGGTCGTCGACCGCCCGCTCGTTCGCGAGAGCGTCCTCGAACGCATCGAGCTCGTCGCGGTCGGGGAGGTGGCCGTGCCAGAGGAGATAACACACCTCTTCGTAACTCGCCTCGCGGGCGAGGTCCTCGATAGCGTAGCCCCGGTATACCAGTCGCCCCGCGTCGCCGTCGATGTTGCTGAGCGAGGATTCGGCCACCAGCACACCTTCGAGACCACGTTTGAGCTCGTCGGACATCGCCTCAGCTTACCCAACCTGCCAGTAAAAGCATTATCGTTGCGTCCCCGTAGCGCGATCCGCACTCACTGGTACGTTTCGAGCGTGACGCCGGGAATCGTCCCGAAATGTGAATCGCCAGCGAGAACGGGTTCGTCGCGTTCGATGGCGGTTGCGGCGATTGCGGCATCGGCTTTCCCGATACCGGGACCGTCGTCGTCATCCGCGAGGCGCTCGCCGAGGAGTCGCCCGGCACGCCGAGCAATGCGCGGGCTCATCTCCACCAGTGGGTACGAATCCAACACCGTCTCGACGGTTCGACGTTCTCCGGGGGAGTTCGCTACCTTTCCGACGCCGATGCAGAGTTCCAGCACGGTCATCGCGGGCATGACGAGTGGGACACCCTCGGCTTCGAGTTCGCGCTCCATCGAGACGGCCGCCTCCACGTCGTCGATGACATCCAGGACGAAGCTCGTATCGACGATCATTCGAATCGGTCGGCGACCTCGCGGACCGCCTTGCGGTCTCGGTCGTCGGCAGCGTCGATGGCCTCGCGCATCGCGGCCACCTCGCTCCCCTCGAACACGTCACGGAGGTCACGCAACGACCGGCCACCGATGAGTCGCTCGACAGCTTCGCTGAACGACTCGTCGTCGCGTTTGTTCGACCGGATGCGCTCGTACACGTGGTCCTGGAGTCGGATCTGTTGTGACATCCTTGTTGACAGCGTTGACGCTCGACGGTAATCAGCATTCGGACGGGCCTCGAGGTTTCCGTCGTAGCTGCCTTCACCGGTAAGGACGGTCAATCAGGCGAACCGAATGGACTCGTCGGGACCGAGCGAACGCTGCGCGTTCGCGAGGGTCGACGAGGGAACGACTGAGCGAACGTAGTGAGCGAAGGAATGGACTCGTCGGGATTTGAACCCGAGGCCTTCCCCGTGCCAGGGGGATGATCTACCACTGATCTACGAGCCCTCACCCCTCGCTATCGCCGTCCGTCGCATAAACCCATCGAACCCGGCGCGTCGAGTCGAAACGGTTTACTGCGCCCCACGGATGAGTGGGGATGGGAACAGCACGGCCGCAAATCTGACTCGCCCGCACGGGCTCCGGGATTGCGGTAGTGTTCGGTAGCGTTTCGTGCGATTCCTATCCTCACATATGGCACGAATGCACACACGACGCCGCGGGTCGTCTAGTTCGGACACGCCCGTGGCGGACGATCCGCCGGAGTGGAGCGACGTCGACACCGACGCCATCGAGCAGCGCGTCGTCGAACTGGCAGAGGAGGGCTACGACCCGAGCCAGATCGGTCTCAAACTGCGCGACGAGGGCGTCCAGGGCACGCCGATCCCGAACGTCCAGCTCGCGACCGACAAGAAAGTGACCGAGATATTGGACGAGCACGACGTCGGTGGCGACCTCCCGGAGGACCTCCGGAACCTGCTCGAACGCGCGGTCCGGCTCCGCGAGCACATGGCCGACAACCCGGGCGACGCCCAGAACAAGCGCGCGCTCCAGAACGCCGAGGCGAAGGTCCGCCGGCTCGCCGATTACTACCGCGGCGACGAGCTCGACGCCGACTTCGAGTACACCTACGAGCACGCGCGGGAACTCCTGTAGATGGCCGTCGCCGGTCGTTCCGAGGACGGATCGACTGCCGACAGCGTCGCTGCCGCGCTCCGCGAGGCCGGGTTCGTCCGGTTTCGCGTCGCGCCCGACGGCGACTCGCTGGCGGCTACCGGGCTCCTCGCCCGGGCACTCGCCGAGCGGGACACCCCGTTCCAGGCGAGCGTCGTCCACGGCAGACGATCGGCAACGACCGACACTACAGGTACCGACGACACGACGACCGTGCGTATCGGCGGCACGGAGCCCGCCGACGTCACGCTCGATCCACCTGAGTCGGCGAGCGAGGCAGCGTTCGAAGCGTGTCGCGAACTCGGGAACGATCCCGACCCGATCCTCGCGCTCGCTGGCGCGTTCACCGTCCCCGACGCTGCGCTCGAAGGGAGCGCCGCGTTCGAGGCCGCGCACGACCAGACACTCGTCGAACAGCGACCCGGGGTCGCGATCCCGATCACGGATCTCGCCGACGGACTCGCGCACACGACGCTCGTCCACGCCGGGTTTTCGGGCGATCCCGATGCAGTACGCGAGACACTCGCCGGCCGCGAGGCCGCCGACACCGACGAAGAACGACGCAAGGTCGCCTCGATCGTCGCGCTCGCGGTCGCCAGCGCGGAGAACGCGACACCGCGCGCCGCCGAGACGGTCGAGCACGCACTCCGACCGTACGAGATCGTCGACCGATCCGACGACGGGTCAGCCACGGGTTCCGGGTTCACGACTGTCGGCGGGTACGCGGACGTGCTCCGTGCGTGTGCCCACGAGCGGCCAGGCACCGGGCTCGCGCTGGCGATCGGTCACGACGTCCGCGATGCGGCGCTGTCGGCGTGGCGCGCACATGCAGGACGGGCTCACGCCGCGGCTCGGAACGCGACGACCGCGCGACATCGCAATCTCGTGATCGCCCGTGTCGATGCGGATGCGCCACTCGCGACGACTGCGAGGCTCCTGTGTGACTTCCGTTCACCGGAGCCGGTCGTGTTGGTCGTCTGTGATACCGAGGCGGCCGCTGCCGCGGCCGACGATCGGAACCTCGGTACCCGAATGCGTGAGGCCGCGACGGTCGCCGACGGCGACGGAACGGGCAGCGAACGTCGGGGCCGCGCGACCTTCACCGACGACGAGGCGTTCGTCGCGGCGTTCCGGGAGGCGACGGCGTGACCCGACGCGCCCGACTCCGGACCGAGTCGACTCGCGCCAGCGTCGTCGCCGCGGCGCTCGCCCCCGACAACACCCCCGAAATGGAGACGACGGTCGACGATGAGACGATCGAGACCACGATCGCGCGCGAGACGACCGGCGGGCTCCGCACCACGGTCGACGACTACGTCGTCAACCTCTCGGTGGCAGAGCGCATCGCGCAGACGGCCGAGCGACGCGTGACCGATCGGGAGGCCGACCACGACGCGGATCGAGGAGAGACGAATCGAGCGATCGACCAACCGCGATCCACGGACGACGTGGACGACACCCAGAACACGAACGACACCAACCCATGAGCGAACGATCAGTTTCACGACAGCAACAGGAGAAACGGTGGTACACCGTGTTCGCGCCCGAGGAGTTCGACCGGGCCGAGCTCGGCGAGACCCCCGCGAACGAACCGGACCAGGTGCTCGATCGCACCATCGAAACCACGCTCGGCGACCTGACCGACGACGCCGGCGCGAACAACGTCAAGCTCACCTTCCGCATCCGGGACGTGGGCAGCGACGCGGCCTACACCGAGTTCATCAAACACGAGCTCACCCGGGACTATCTCGACAGTCTCGTGCGCCGTGGGGCCTCGAAGGTCGAAGCCTACCTCACGGTGCTGACGAGCGACGACTATCGTGTTCGGATCCAGCCGGTCGCGTTCACGACGAAGAAGGCTGACGACAGCCAGGAACGCGCGATCCGCCGCCGGATGACCGAACTCGTCGAAGAAGCCGCCAGTGAGCGGACCTTCGAGGAACTCGTCGACAGCGTGACCCAGGGTCGGCTTTCGAGTGCGATCTACGGTGAGGCGCGCACGATCTACCCGCTCCGCCGGGTCGAGGTCGGCAAGCTCGCGCTTGACGCTCATCCCGAGGAAGTCGCCGAGGAGGAAGAGACCGCGGTCGACGTCGAAGAAGACGACGTCGAAGTCTGAATCGCGAACGTTTCGACGCTACTCGACGACGGTGAACTCGTCGACCATCCCGCCGCGCTCGTGTGGGATGCAGAAGTAGTTGTACGTCCCGGGGACCTCGAACGTCACCTCGAACGTTTCGCCACTGGCGATCCCACCGCCGCCACGCTGGAGCCACGCATCACGGGCTGCCTCGGTGCTCTCGAACCCGCCGGAGGCGAAGAACGATGCCTCGTCCGGGATCGCCGACCCGTAGGCGGTCACGGTGTGGGTCCGCGAGCCGGTGTTGCGCCAGACGACCGGCTCGCCGACTCGTGGCTCGAAGTCGTCCTGTGGGAGAAACGCGCTCGAACTCATCCCGATGTCGTACTCGGGTTGTTGGCGCGATTGGCCGATACAGCCCGCGAAAACGGTAGTGACGCCCGCAGCAGCTCCGAGAAACGTGCGTCGATCCATAGGCAATACTTACCCACCGGTGGGTATAGACCCCTCGATACCCGCTGTGCGAGCACTCCCGCAGTCGGCCGGCGCACCAAAGATAAACCCCTAAATCGCGGGTCGGCGAGTCCGGTGGTATGCAGCCCCGCTTCGTCGCACGGCTCGGACTCGCCGACGCCGTCACGGCGACGAACGCCGGTCTCGGCTTCCTCGCAGCGGCCGCCGCGATGGTCGATCCCGGACTCGCCGCTCGGCTGATCCTGCTGGCGGCGATCGCTGACGGCCTCGACGGCGCGCTCGCCCAGCACGTCGGGAGCACGCCGGTCGGGGAGTTTCTCGATTCGCTCGCGGATGTCGCCTCGTTCGGCGTCGCGCCCGCGCTGTTCGTCTTCGCTATCGCGCGCACTGCGTGGGACCTCTCGCTCGCCGAATCCTCTCTGCCGTTAGCACTCTCGCTTTTCGTGACCGGGCTGTTCGTCGTGACGGCGGTTGTCCGACTCGGACTCTACACTGCCTACGACATCGGGCGCGGGGCGACCGAGGGTGCACAGACCACGCTCGCGGCGACGGTGCTCGCGGTCGCCTATCTCGCCGGGGTGCGGTCGCCGGCGGTGCTCCTCGGCGCGACCCTCGTCTTCGTTGGACTGATGGTCGCGCCGTTTCGGTACCCCGACCTCCGGGTTCGGGATGCGCTGGCGATGGGTGTCGTCCAGGCGCTGTCGATCCTCGTTCCGGGAGCGTTCGGTCGGCTGTTTCCTCGGCTGTTGCTCGCCGCCGCGCTCGCGTACCTCGTGCTCGCACCGCGGCTGTATCGCCGTGGGACTCCCGAAGGGAAACGCACTTAGTAGCTTGTGCCACAGTTTTCTCCATGAGCAACGGGGACGACGAGCCTGACGCCGACAACGGCGAGGGGTCAGCGGGGGCTACAGACCAGGCCTCGGCCGAGGAGGCGGGGGCGGCCGAATCGGAGCTGGGGTCCGACGAGGACAACCCGACGGCGAAGGAGATCGCCGCTCAGGAGGACACCGGCTCCAACGACGAAGGGAACGGAGACGAACCGGCCGGCGAAGCCGACGAAGAGGCCCGCCTGGAGGCCGACCAGATGGAGGCTGAGCGGGCGGACGAGGAGTCGATGTCGGGCGACGACGCCGAGGTCGACGCTCCCGACGAGCCCGCCGAGGAGCGCGACGAGACGGAGGGCGCAAGCGTCGAGGAGGAAACAGTGGGCGAAGAGACCGACGACGAGGGCGACGAAGTGGAGGACGCTGCGAGCGACGAGGGAGAGCAGGAAACGGACGAAGAGGCGGCGGACGACGCAGCCGACGACGCGGAAGTCGGTGACGACACGCCAGACGAAGACGAGACCGACGAAGCGGCTGCTACCGAAGAAGAGTCCGCGAACGAAGAGCCCGAGACGGACGAGAGCGATACGGAGGAGGACGGCGAGGACGACGAAAGTGGGGAGACGGAAACGGACGACGAAAGCGACAGTGACGAAACCGGCGAAGACGGCGAAGGTGGGGAAGCCGATGGGGACGATGAAGACACCGAGACCGACGCCATCGAAACGAAACACACTCCCGAGTCCCTCGACGAACGACTCGACGAGATCGAGGCCGCAGTCGAGGAGGCCGACACCGAGTCCGATCTCGACGCCGTCGAGTCTGATCTCGACGACGTAGAGGCGGATATCGAGGCGGCCGATCTCCCCGAATCCGACGAGGACGAGGAGGACGAAGACGAGGAAGACGACGAACGCACCCGCGAGGAACTCGAATCACGCGTCACGGAGCTCCGCGAGACGATCGAGTCCCAGCGTGGTCCGTACGCCGAAGACGTCGTTGAGACGGTCGAAGGCGCGAAAACCACGATCACTGAGACGCGCTGGACCGATGAGGGTGAGGACGAAGTGGCCGAAGCAGTCGAGCGCTTCCTCGACGACGCTGGCGACACGCTCAGCGAAACGTTCGCCGTGAAAAACGACGGAGCCGACTCCGATACGGGGAACGAGGCCGCAACTGACGGCGGCGACGCCCAGGAGGACGTTGACGACGAGGACGACGCCGACGAGCACGCCGAACTCGTCGCAGCGCTCGACGACGTGATCGAATCGATCGAGACGCACGACCTCGATCCCGACGAGGACGAGGAGACCGTCGCCGACCTGCTCGACGCTGCCGAGGGACTCGCCGACGACCTCGACGACGCCGAGGAGTGGGACGATCTCACGGTGCGTGAGAAGCTCACCGTCGAGGGGTTTTACGACGTGCTCAGTTCCGAGAACCGCAAGGATTACCCTCCGGAGTGGAACGCGATCAAGATCTACGAGAAGCGCGGCGAACCCGAGCCGATCCTCCGGGGACTGGAGATGTTCGGCTCGGAGTTCATGGAGGAGCACTGTATCGAGTCGCTGAAACGACTCGGCGCACCTGCGGCGTTCGACGCGATGGAGCAGCGCGCCCAGAAGCGTGACAAGGCCCCGATCGCGGCGCTCGGGAAGATCGGCGACGACCGCGCGCTCGACACGCTCCACGAGTACATCGAGGGCGATAGTGACCCCGGTCTCCAGAAGGTCACGCTCAAAGCGCTCGGCGAGATCGGCTCGGAAGATTCGACACAGCCGGTCGCCGATCGCCTCGTCGCCGACAACGAAACCGTCCGCTCGAACGCGGCGCGTGCACTCGGCCTGATCGGCGACGCACGCGCGATCGACCCGCTCGCGGACGTGATCGACGAGGACGACTCGAACTCGGTGCGCGCGAGCGCGGCGTGGGCGCTCAACCAGATCGGGACCGAGAGCGCGCTCGACGCCGCCCGCGACCACGCCGACGATCGATCGTATCTCGTCCAAACCGAGGCCGAGAAGGCCGAAGACGCGATGGCCGACGACGGCGACACGACCGAAACTCCGGCCTGAGACCCGCTCTTCCGTTCTGCCAGATTCGATCCGGCACGAAGGCTTAAATCGGAGAACGTGACCACCGGCGGGTGTGTCCCGCCGGGTCGTCGTGCTCGCGTTCGTGGTCGTCGCGCTCGTCGTGTCGCCGATCGGCGTCGCGGTGGCAACGCCGGCCGGCGGTGCGGTGGTCGGCAACGAGACGGCCGACGAACCCCGACCCGACGGCCCGCACGTCGCAGCGGTGTACCCGAATCCGCTCGCCGAGGAGGACGCGGGCGAGTACGTCGTGCTCGCGTTCCCCGAGGCGACGAACCTCACCGGCTGGACGCTGAGCGACGGCGAGACGAACGTCTCGCTGCCGAACACCACGATAGAGGACCGAATAGCCGTCACGGCCACACCGAACGTGACCACGAACCTCACGACGGCGTCGATCGTGGGCGTAAACGAGTCGGTGAGTCTCGCCAACGGTGGCGACGAGGTCACACTCCGCGACGAGGAGCGCGTCGTCGACGAGATGGCATACGAGGACGCACCCGAGGCCGAACGCTACAACCGAACCGCCGACGGCTGGACGTGGGAACATCTCGGTGCGACGAACTTCTCGGCGGTGCGGACGGGTCCCGCGACGGTTCGGGCGTTCGTCCTGCCCGATGCGCCAGCGGTGCCGATCGACGTTCTCGAATCGGCCGATCGCCGAATTCTGCTCGGTGGGTATACCTTTAGCTCCGAGCGCGCCGCGACGGCGCTCGAACGCGCGGCCGAGCGCGGCGTCGACGTTCGAATACTCGTCGACGACGCACCCGTCGGCGGGATGACGACGCGGCAGGCGAAACTCCTCAATCGTCTCACGAGCGCGGGCGTCGCAGTCGAGGTCATCGGCGGCAAGCGCGCACGGTACGACTATCACCACCCGAAGTATGCCGTGGTCGACGATCGCGCGCTCGTGATGACGGAGAATTGGAAACCGTCGGGAACCGGTGGTCGGTCGAGCCGCGGGTGGGGTGCCGTAGTTCGGGGCGGCGAAACCGCTCCGGGACTCGCCGAGGTGTTCCGGGCGGACATCGGCTGGCGTGATACGGTTTCGTGGAGCACATACCGCGCTAACGAGACGTTCGAGACCGAGCCGGCGGCGAACGGGAGCTATCCGACGAACTTCGAGCCGAAAGAAATCGAGGCCCAGGGTGTGCAACTCCTCACAGCACCTGACAACGCCGAGCGGGTGCTCGTCGACCGGATCGATCGGGCCAATGAGTCGGTCGAGATCGTTCAGGCGTCGATCGGGAGTCGTCGCCAGCCGCTGCTCGAAGCGGCGGTCCGGGCGGCCGAGCGCGGCGTCGACGTCCGCATCCTGCTGAGTAGCGTGTGGTATTCAGAGGAAGAGAACTCCGCGCTCGCCGACTGGCTGAACAGGAAGGCAGAGGCGGAGAACCTCACGCTCGACGCCAAAGTAGCCGACCCGGGTGATCGTTTCGAGAAGATCCACGCCAAGGGCGTCATAATCGACCGCGAGATGGCCGTGGTGGGGAGTCTCAATTGGAATAACAATTCAGCCGATCAGAACCGCGAGGTCGCGGTCGTGCTCGAAGGAAAGGAGGCCGGAGAATACTACGGGAAGATCTTCGAGGCCGACTGGGAAGGAGGGGACGGCGGTCCCGGAATCGGTGACAACTCACCGCTTCCCGTCGGGATCGTCGCCGCGGTCGTCGGCGTGGTGGCGCTTGCAGTCGTCGTTGCCCGCCGGATCGAGTTCGAGTAACCTCGGATCGTCTCGACGGTCTCAGTCCTCGAAACCGGCGACCGACGCGCTACCGAGTTCCTCGTCGATCTCGGCGTCGCCCATCTTGGCTTCGAGCGCGGCGAGGACGTCCTCGCGCATCCCCTTCACGAACTTGATCGAGCCGACGACGAGGTGGCCGCCGCCGCTCACGCCGCCGCCCGTGACCTCCTCTTCGAGCTCCTCGACCATCTGCGGGATGTCGAGGCGCACGCCGTCGCTCCGGAGGACGGCGAAATCGGGGCCGTAGCCCACAGTAATGACGGGGCTATCGGTCTCGGCGACCTTCCGGTCGTGGATCGCGCCCGTCGTCTTGCCTGGCGCAGGGTAGGTGAAGCGCCTGGCGTAGCGCTCGACGTCGATCCGGTTCAACTGTGCGCCGTTGTCGAGCGATTCGGTCTCGACGTGAGGCATGGCGGCGTCGAGCTGGCGGTCGGTGTCGCGGTCGGCGCGTTCGGAGAGATGGTCGGCGAGATCGCGGTGACGGTCCTCGTCGGCGGCGTCGACGCCGAGCACGTCGGTCATCAGGGCGTCGCCCGAACTGTAGCGCAGCCAGTGGGCGGCGTAATCGAGCGCGTCGCCGATCGCCTGGAGGTCCGACTCGTCGTAGCCCTCCTCCTGTGCGAGCGCGAGGTAGTCGGCCATCGCGTCGGCCTCCGAGCGGTCGGTGAGGCCGGCGACCGCCGGCACATGGGAAAGTTCGTCGGTGATCTCGGGATGGATCATCCGGGCGAGTTCGACACAGAGCATTCCGGTGGTCACACCGTAGTCCTCGCCGCGGAGGTAGGGGTTGACGTGCTCGTCGAGCAATCCGTCGACGGCGTCGGGGTCGGGATGGTGGTGGTCGACCGCCACGATCGGGATGTCGTACTGGGCGAGCGCCTCGTAGGCCGGCACGTCCTCCTCGGTGCTCCCGTTGTCGAGCATCGCCACGAGTGGGAGGCGCTGGCCGTGACGGTCGCGGTCGCCGAGCGCGAAGTTCAGATCGCGCGTGACGTCCTCCATCTCGTAGAAGGGAGCCTTGCTCGGCAGTCGCTTGACGAGGTGGCGTGGGGCCGAAGCGTCGCCGTGGACGTCTTCAATAAAGCGCGAAAGGGCGAGCTGGACGGGGATCGAGGCGCACATCCCGTCGCCGTCGGCGTGGTGGCGGATGCGGATCGGCCGGTTTTCGAGGACTGCACGGCGAAGCCGCGCCGCGACAGCCTCCAGATCGTCCCACAGCTTGTCGAGCGCGTCCCACTCGATCAGCGGCGTGACGTCGCGGGCCGCCGCCCGCTCGTCGAGCGCGTTATCGAGGCGTTCTCGGAGGTCGGCAGCGTCGTCGAGTGCGGCGAGATCGCTGACCTCGACTTGGATCGCGCCCTCGCGGCGTTCCGGCGTCCCCTCGATTCGTACGAGGTCGCCCACACTGATTTCGGGATACGCCCGGACACCGGCGGCCTCGAACGCCGCACAGTCGACGACGCTCGATGCGTCGCGGAGCGTGAATACCGTCGGGCCACCGGTCTGTTCGATCCCGACGATCTCGCCGTCGAGCGTCACGTCCTCGCCGACTGCCGCTTCGAGATCGTCGGTGGCCGTAATCTCCGGCTCGTACTCGACGGTGACCGTCTCGTAGTCGTCGATCGTGGCTTCGTCGAAACCGAGATCGCCGTTCGGCCTGATCTCGTCGAGGCGGACGAGCAGATCGTCGCCGACCGCGTACTCGCCGTCGAGGTTCGATTCGTGGACCAGTCCCGAGACGTCGTCGGCGATGTCGACGAACACGCCGTACTCCACGACGCCGTTGACGGTCGCGTGGTAGCGTTCGCCGGCCTCGACGGCCTCGGTGGTGTGTTCGGGTGCGAGATCGTAGACGGTCGGGAGCTCGGCCCCCTCGTCCGTTCGATCGTCGGATTCGGCGGGTGTAGACATTCTTGACCGGCGTTTGCCGCGACCGGGTTTAAGAATTGGCAAATCACACTCCCCATCCGGAACGCTTAGATGGTCACCGGCCGGTGTTCGGACATGGGCTTTTTCCGGTCGAGCGAGGTCGTCGGGATCGCCGCCGATACTCTCGCGTTCGCCCGCTCGGCCGCCGAGGAGAGCCACCCGAACGAGTACATGGGGCTGCTCCGTGGCGAGGACGCGACCGATCTCGGACTCGACAGGTCGGGAACCGTCGTGACCGACGTGCTCGTGGTTCCGGCAACCGAATCGAACCCGGTGAGCGCCACAGTAAAGACGAGTCTCGTCCCGAACGATATGCGCGCTGCCGGCTCGATCCACTCGCATCCGAACGGCGTCCTCCAGCCGAGCGACGCCGATCTCGCTACGTTCGGGAAAGGTGATGTCCACATCATTCTCGGTGCGCCCTACCGCGACCACGACTGGCAGGCGTTCGACCGCGAGGGCCGGCGACGCGACCTCCCGGTGCTCGACGTCGACCTGCCCGACGACGAGGACTTTTTCGACTTCACACAGGCCGACATCGACGAGGAGCTACGATGAGTCGGGAACCGAACGAGGGCGAGCGAAACGGTGGCGAGCGAACCGACGGCCGAACCCGATCGGAAGCCGATCCGCCCGAGACGAGCGACGATCCGACCACAGTCGTCGCCCAGGGAACGTTCGACATCCTCCATCCCGGTCATCTGGAGTACCTCCGCGAGGCGGCGGCGATGGGGGACGAACTCGCCGTGATCCTCGCTCGCCGGGAGAACGTCACCCACAAAGCCAAACCGATTCTCGCGGACCGTCAGCGTCGAGAGATGGTCGCTGCGCTCGATCCGGTCGACAACGCGGTGCTCGGCGACCGCGAGGACATCTTCGTCCCGATCGAGGCGCTCGATCCCGACGTGATCGTCCTCGGACACGACCAGCACCACGACGAGGCTGCGATCGCGGCGGCGCTCGGCGATCGCGGGATCGACTGCGACGTGAAGCGTGCATCGGGGCGCGAGCCGAACTACGACGGAGAACTGCTCTCGACCGGGCAGATCATCGACCGAATCCGCGAAGAGCGGGACTGACCGAAATCGAGACGCTGTACGTCGTGTCCAGCGGCGATATTCGCCGCGTTGGTCGTCGACTTTCTCGCGCCAGCGACCCTCGGCAACACCGTCGGCGTCGTCGTATTCGTCGCATTGTTGAACTACAGCCAGACCCGCGATCACCGGATTCGAAACCGGGACTGTCGCGTGCTCGCACTCGGCTGGTCGGTGGTTCTTTAGGAATCACATCAGCCACCCGATCACGCCCTCGTTTCCGGATTCTGACGAGGACGGTGCCGAAGCCGACTGATCGGGTCCCGCCTCCTAGGTCGTGAATCGCTTCGGAAAATCTGGGTCTTCTCGTGGCTTCTCGTCGATTAGACCAATTCTTCGGCAGCCAGCCGATCGACCGCCTCGCGCAGCCGTTCCTGGCTGTTGGCGTACGAGAAGCGGGCGTAGCCGGGCGCGCCGAACGCGCTGCCCGGAACGGTGGCGACGTGGGCGTCCTGGATCGCGTCTTCGCACCACTGCTGGTCGTCGTCGGCCACAGGAACCATCACGTAGAACGCGCCGTCGGGCGCGGACACGTCGACGCCGTGCTCGGCGAGCAGATCGACGACGAGATCGCGGCGCTCCTCGAACGCTTCCGTCATCTGAGCGACGGCCTGATCGGTGTTTTCGAGCGCTTCGACGCCCGCGTGCTGGACGAAGTTTGTCGCACACGAGACCGAATGCGAGTGGAGTTTGGCGGCCTGATCGACGAGCGCTTCGGGTGCGGCGAGGTAGCCGAGCCGCCAGCCCGTCATCGAGTACGCCTTCGAGAACCCGTTGATCGTCACCGTGCGGTCGGCCATGCCCTCCAAGGTGCCCAGACTCGTCGGTTCGACGCCGTAGGTGATCTCCTTGTAGATCTCGTCGGAGATAACAGTAATATCGTGTTCGACCGCGAGATCGCGGACGCCGCGGAGCGCCGTATCGGTGAACACGGAGCCGGTCGGGTTCGACGGCGAGTTCACGACGAGGAGTTCGGTGTCGTCAGTGACTGCCGCGGCGAGATCGTCGAGCGCGGGTTCGAGCTGGAGGTCGTACGGCGTGAGATCGACCCGCGAGAGGCTCCCACCGGCGAGTTTCACCATCGCCTCGTAGGAGACCCACGCCGGATCGAGCAGACAAACCTCGTCGCCATCGTCGATCAGCGTCTGGAACGTCTCGTAGAGCGCCTGCTTGCCACCTGGCGTGACGATGATCTCGTCAGTGGCGTAATCGAGTCCATCCCTCTGGAGCTTGTCGGCGATCGCTTCCTTGAGTTCGGGAATCCCGTTCGAGGAGGTGTAGCCGGTGTGGCCCGAATCCATCGCGTCCTTACCGGCTGCCACGATGTTCTCGGGCGTCGGGAAGTCGGGCTCGCCCACGCTGAGGTCGACGACATCGACACCGTCGGCTTCGAGTTCGCCGGCGAGGTTACTGATCGCGAGCGTCGCGCTCGGCTCGACGCGCTCGACGCGGGCGGCGAACTCGCTCATGCGAGCGCCTCCACCATGTCGACGGCGGTCTCGACCGCTTCAGCACCTTTGTCAGCGCGCTCGCGCGCCTCCGCACCGCTCATCCCGGGTCCAACCACACCGAAGGTCACGGGTTTGTCGCGGTCGAGACTTACATCGGTCAGGCCCTTCGCCGCCGACCGGCCGATGACCTGATCGTGGTCGGTGTCGCCGGAAACGATCGCGCCGAGCACCGCGACCGCTGCGATCTCCTCGCGGCGTGCGAGTCGGTCGGCCGCGAGTGGCGCGTCGTACGCGCCGGGGACCGGGATCGTGTCGGTGATCTCGGCCCCACACTCCGCTGCGGCCTCGTGTGCGTGCTCTTCCATCTCCGTCGCGAGGTCGTCGTAGAACTGGGCAACGACCAGTCCGAGACTGTGCATGTGCGGCGGGTGGCGAGCGGCCCTCAAAGACCTACCGTTCGGTGCCAGCCCTGCCGAACGACCAACCGAAACGCTCCTATGGGCTGCCCGACCGTGGATGGGACATGAGAGCGACAGACGGCGTCGTGTCCTCCCGGCGTCGTCGGGTCACGCTCGCCGTCGTCGCCATCGCCGTGCTGGGACTGCTCGCCCGGATCGCCTTCCTCGGTGACCGGATCGCCCACTGGGACGAGGCCCGCGTCGGCTACTGGATCCTGAACTACGCCGAAACGGGGAGTTTCGTGTACCGACCGATGATCCACGGCCCCTTCCTCCATCAGGTGAACGCCCCTCTCTTCTCCCTGCTCGGCCCGAACGATTTCACGATGCGGCTCGTGGTTGCTATCCTCGGGGCCGCACTCCCGCTCGTCGCGCTGCTCTTCCGTGACCGTCTTCGTTCCACCGAGACGATCGCGCTCGCCCTCTTTCTTGCTGCCGATCCGGTCTTGCTCTACTACTCGCGGTTCATGCGGAGCGACCTCCCGCTCGCGGTCTTCTCGTTGTTCGCCGTCGGGTTCTTCGTCCAGGCGATCGACACCCGTCGTGAACGGTGGTTCCACGCTGGCGTGATTTCGCTCGCGCTCGCGTTCACGACCAAGGAGAACGTCCTCATCACGCTCGTGACGTGGCTTGGCGCGCTCGCCCTCCTCGTCGACCATCGACTGTTTCTCGATCGGGGCTGGCAGACGGCACTCCGACGGCGCACCACGTGGATCCGTCACGGAGTCCGGTCATGGACGCCACACCTCCTCGCCGGTATGATCGAGTTCCTCGCGATCGTCGTGTACTTCTACGCGCCGCGGCGGACTGACGGACCCGGATTCGACGACCTCCTCGCCGATCCCACGACGCTCCCGGCGGTGGTGGGTGAGGCGACGCTTGGCTCGTGGAACGCCTTCTACTCGCTGTGGATCGAGGGCGGCCACCAGGATCATCCGTACCTCCCCTACCTCGCCGACTACCTCGAAACCCTCTCCACGGGGTCGGGAGCGCTAGTGGTGCTCGCGGTGGTCGGGTTCCTCGTGGACCGCTACACCGGTGACCGGCCGCGTGATCTCGTCGCGTTCTGTTTCTACTGGGGTGTAGTCAGCGTTCTCGGCTATCCCATCGCGACCGACATCATGGCTCCGTGGGCGACGATCCACGCGATCGTTCCGCTCGCGGTGCCGGCGGCGGCTGGTGTTGGCGTCCTCTTCGCGTGGGGCCGTGCGGCGCTCGCCGACGACAACCGCGCCGCCGTCGCCGCGGTGGCGATCGCCCTCCTCCTCGTCGTCGCACAGATCGGGGTCGTTGCGGCCGACGACGTCTATCTCGACTCTCAGTCCGACGGGAACGAACTCGTCCAGTACGCTCAGCCAGCCGACGACTTCCACCCCGCGATCGACGACATGGCTGCCGTGAGCGCGACCAACGAAGGAACTGACGTGCTGGTGTACGGCGAGTTCTTCGTCGCCGAGCAGTCGGGCGCGAGGGAGCCAGGCTGCACGAAGTGGTTCAACCTCCTTCCGATCCCGTGGTACACCGAGAGCACCGACGCAACCGTCTCGTGTGCGCGGAACGTCTCGGCGTTCGAGCGACGGACGGCGGGGAACCCCCCTCCTGTAGTGATCGGGCTGACCACCGACCGAGCGTTCCTCGCTGACCGTCTCGATGGGTACGACGCCCGGAGCTATGTGATGCGGACGCAGGATACCGGGAAAACCAACACGACCTTCTTCGTGGACACGAGCCGGCTCCCCGCGAACGCGACTGCCGGAACCGAAGGGAATCCTTAACCTCCCGAGTCGAAAACCGAGCCACCATGCAAGCGACTGCACCAGGTCCGACGCTGGGGGTGGTCGGCGGCGGTCAGCTCGGCCGAATGCTCGGCGAGGCCGCCGCGCCGCTCGGGGTCGAGGTCGTCGTGAGCGATCCGACCCCCGACCCGCCCGCCGCACCCGTCGTCCGCGACACGCTCCACGGCGATTTCGACGATCCGGATGCCGTCGCCGTACTCGCAGAGCGCGCCGACGTCCTAACCTACGAGATCGAACTCGCCGATCCCGACCTGCTCGAACGGGTAAGCGAGGAGTTCGATACCCCTGTGCATCCCGCCCCCGACACGCTCCGGACGATCCAGGACAAACTCATCCAGAAGCGCCGCCTCCAGGAGGCCGGGGTTCCCGTCCCGCCGTTCCGGGCGGTCGAGAGCGTCGCCGATCTCCACGACGCGCTTCAGGACCTCGGCTATCCCGCGATGTTGAAAGCCCGTCGTGGCGGCTACGACGGTCGCGGCAACGTCCCGATCGAGTCGCCGGGCGGTGTCGAAACCGCGTTCGAGGCGATCGACGGCGACGCGATGGTCGAGGCGTTCGTTCCCTTCGATCGGGAGCTCTCGGTCATCGGCGTTCGTGGCGCGGACGATCGACGAACGTTCACGCCCGGTGAGAACGTCCACGAGGAAGAAATCCTGTGCGAGACGATCGTCCCGGCGCGCGTCTCCGATGACGTCCGCGAACGCGCAAAATCGGTCGCACGCGACGTCCTCGACTTGATGGACGGTCGGGGCGTGTTCGGAATCGAACTGTTCGAGTCGGATGGCGAAATCTCGGTCAACGAGATCGCCCCGCGGCCGCACAACTCCGGCCACTGGACCATCGAGGGGGCGCTAAGCTCCCAGTTCGAACAGCACGTTCGCGCGGTCCTCGGCTGGCCGCTCGGCGCGACCGAGCGCCGAGGCCGGACGGTGATGACGAACCTCCTCGGCGATGTCGACGAACCACGACCTGCTGAACTCACAGGCGTCGACCGGGTGCTTGCCGAACGGGGCGCGAACCTCCACTGGTACGGCAAGCACGAGGCGCGCCCGCTCCGGAAGCTCGGCCACGTCACACTCACCGGCGACGAGGAGGAGAACACGAACGAACTGCTCGAACGTGCCCGCGAACTCCGCGACGGCTGTACCTTCGACTCATGACTGAGACATCAGAAACGACCACCGCGACGGACACCTCCGAGCTCGACGACCTTCTCGAATCACTCGAACGCGAGGCCGACCGCGATCGTTCGCCCGAAACGGCTCCCGACGTGGGGATCGTGATGGGGTCGGATTCGGACCTCGACACGATGTACGGCGCGTACGAGGCGCTTTTCGAGCTCGGCTTCGCCGAACTCACCGATCCCGACGACCCGCCCGAGAACCGATTCACGTTCGAGAGCTACGTGGTTTCGGCCCACCGGACTCCCGGACTGATGTACACCTACGCCGAGACCGCCCGCGAGCGCGGACTCGACGTTATCATCGCGGGCGCAGGCGGGAAGTCGGCCGACCTCCCGAACATGGTCGCCTCGATCGCGTACCCGATCCCCGTGATCGGCGTCCCGGTGCAAGAGAAATCGGTCGACTCGGTCATCGGGATGCCGACCGGCGCGCCGATCGTCGCAGTCGACGCAGGGAAATCGTTCAACGCCGGGCTGTCGGCGGTCCAAATGCTCTCGCGCGAACACGACGAACTGGAAGACCGACTGATCGACTACCACGAGGACCTCACGGCTGACGTCGCACGCGTCTCGCGTGATCTCCACGACCGGGGCGTCGAAGCGTTTCGGGGGGACGAATGAGCCGAGGGAGTCGGGCGTGCCGTGGAGTGGCGGTGTCCGATACCGGACTGGCGGGTGGGAAGAATCAACCCTTATGTGAGTGCGCTCCAAAGCCCGAACACGAGCCAGAAATCACATGAATCCGTGGATAGCTATCGGCGCGCTGGCGGTCGTCGGGGTCGCCGTCCCGCTGACGATGATCGTCGTATCGAGCCTGCTGCGACCCAGCGTGCCCGAGCAGGGGAAATCCGCCGTGTACGAGAGCGGCGAGGTTCCGACGGGCAACACCCGCATCCGGTTCAACATCCAGTACTACATGGTCGCGCTGCTGTTCGTGATCTTCGACATCGAGACCGTCCTGATCTTCCCCTGGACGGTCATCTACCGCGACGCCGTCGCGAACCCGGAGATCGGGTTGGTGCCGGCGCTCGTCCCCATGCTGGTGTTCATCGGCATCCTCGTCGTCGGCCTCGCGTGGGCGTGGCGTAACGGCGCGGTACAGTGGATTCGGAACGAACGGTCGAGCGGCACCCGGACACGATAATGAGCAGCGACAGCCAACTCACGAACGCGGACGCACAGACCACCCAGGAGGCCCGAATGGGCGGGGGCACGGACAACCGGTTCAACTCCAAGCTCCGGGAGGCGTTCGGCTCCTCGCCGTTCGTCCTCACGAAGTTCGACTCCTTCATGAACTGGGTCCGGAGCTCCTCGATGTTCATGCTCCAGTTCGGGATCGCCTGCTGTTCCATCGAGATGATGCACACCTACGCGGTGAAACACGACCTCGATCGGTTCGGCGCGGGCGTCCCCCGAGCTTCGCCCCGGCAGGCCGACGTGATCATCGTTCCCGGAACGATCGTCTCGAAGTTCGGCCCGCGGATGAAGCGGGTGTACGACCAGATGCCCGAGCCGAAGTTCGTGGTCTCGATGGGATCGTGCACCATCTCGGGTGGGCCGTTCCAGCAGGGGTACAACGTCGTGAAGGGCGCAGAGGAGATCATTCCCGTCGACATCCACGTTCCGGGCTGTCCGCCCCGACCCGAGGCGCTGGTCTACGGCGTCGCCAAGCTTCAAGAGCGTATCGGCGAGGGCGAGACCGCGCCCGTGACCGTGAAACCCTACGAACTCGAAGAGTTCGGCGACCTCGAACGCGACGAGCTGGTGACGAAGCTCGCCGACGACATCGACGAGGACACGCTCGTGATGCGGTACAACTGGAACGATTCGCCATGAGCCTTGAACGACCACGCGACCGGTCTCAAACTGTGGGCGTCACCGACGACGGTCTCGACTACGACGCGCTCGCCGACCTCCTCGGCGACACGGTAGTGAGCCGGGAGACCCACCGGAACGCGGAAGCGTTCGTCGTCCGACCGGACGAGGTCCAGGACGCGCTGTTCGCGCTGCGCGACGAGGCGGGGTTCGATCATTGTTCGAACGTCACCGCCCAGGAGTACGAGGATCGCTTCGAGTCGATCTACCACCTGAAGAAGTACGAGGATCCCACTCAGGAGGTTTCGGTCGTCGTACCGACCTCTCGGGAAAATCCGGTGAGCCAGAGCGCGGAGCCGGTCTACCGGACGGCGGACTGGCACGAGCGCGAGGCGTACGATCTCGTGGGGATCGAGTACGACGACCACCCCGATCTCCGGCGGATTCTACTGCCCGAGACGTGGCAGGGGCATCCGATGGGGCTTGACTACAATCAGGACAAGCCCCAGGTCGTCACCCTCGAATCACACGCCAACCCGATCGCCGACGACCACAAGGAGGACGGTTCGGACACGATGTTCCTCAACATCGGGCCTCACCACCCCGCGACTCACGGCGTGCTCCACGTCGAGACGGTACTCTCCGGCGAGCAGGTCGCCCACGTCGATCCCGACATCGGCTACCTCCACCGGTGTGAGGAGCAGATGGCTCAGAACGGGAAGTACCGCCACGAGATCATGCCCTACCCCGACCGCTGGGACTATGTCTCGGCGGGCATCCTGAACGAGTGGGCCTACGCCCGCACCGCCGAGGATCTCGCGGGTCTCGACGTGCCGGAGTACGCCCAGGTCATCCGGACGATGTCGGCGGAGTTCTGCCGGATCGCGGCCCACATGCTCGCACTCGGTACGTTCGCACTCGACGTCTACGGCGAGTTCACCGCGACGTTCATGTACACGTTCCGGGACCGCGAAGTCGTCGAGGACATTCTCGAAGACCTCACGGGCCAGCGGCTGATGTTCAACTACATGCGGCTCGGGGGCGTGGCGTGGGATCTGCCCGAACCGCGTGAGGACTTTTTCGAGAAGATCCGGGACTTCCTCGACGGCCTCCCCGAGAAGCTCGACGAGTACCACGACCTGATCACCTCGAACGAGATCTTCCAGCTCCGCTGTGTCGACACGGGTGTGCTCGACGCCGAGACGGCCAAACAGTACGGAGCGACGGGTCCGGTCGCCCGCGCCTCGGGCGTCGACTACGACCTCCGGCGCGACGATCCCTACGGCTACTACGACGAACTCGATTGGGACGTCATCACTGCCGAGGAGGGCGACAACTACGCTCGCGTGCTCTGTCGGATGCAGGAGGTCGAGCAGTCCGCACGGATCATCGAGCAGTGTGTCGACCTGCTCGAAGACTGGCCGGAAGACGATCGCGAGATCCAGTCGAACGTTCCCCGTACCCTCCGGCCGGACGAGGACGCCGAAATCTACCGGGCGGTCGAGGGCGCGAAGGGCGAACTCGGGATCTACATCCGGAGCGATGGCACCGACAAGCCCGCTCGGTTCAAGATCCGGAGTCCGTGCTTTTCGAATCTCCAAACGCTTCCCGAGATGGCCGAAGGCGAGTATATCCCTGATCTGATCGCTTCCCTGGCGAGTCTCGATATCGTGCTCGGTGAGGTCGATAGATGAGCCCGAGCGAGGTCCTGTTCCAGGCGGCGAACGCCTCGAACGCCACCAACGCGACGAACGGCACTGGCGGGGCGAACGCGACCGGCGCAGCCAATGCGACGAACGCCACGAACGCCTCCGCGGGCGGCGCGGCCGGCGGTGGCCAGACGTTCCCGGAGACGCTGAGCCAGCTCCTCGGGTTCGGTGCCAACCCCGATCCGGGTCTCCAGTTCATCTTCGGGATCGTCGGCGCGTCGCTGATCGCGGTGATCTTCCTGACGTTCGCGGCGGTCGGGGGGATCTGGGGCAAGCGGAAGATCACGGCGGCGTTCACCGATCGGATCGCGGTCAACCGGGTCGGCCCGTTCGGTCTGCTGATCATCGTGGCCGACGCCGTCCGGCTGCTCTCGAAGGAGGTCATCATCCCCGATAGCGTCGATCGGCCGGCGTTCGACATTGCGCCGTTCCTCGTGCCGTTCTCGGCACTGCTCGGGTTCGCGGTGATTCCGCTGGGGTCCGGTCTCCAGCTCGCCGACCCCGAGACCGGGTTCGTGTTCGTGTTCGCCGCGTCGTCGATCGCGTCGCTCGGGCTGTTGATGTCGGGCTATGCGTCGAACAACAAGTACTCGTTCCTCGGCGGGCTGCGCGCGCTCGCCCAGAACATCGCCTACGAGATCCCGCTCGTCGTGACCGCGGCCTCGGTCGTCGTCTTCGCCGGGACGCTTCGGATGAGTGAGATCGTCGCGATGCAGAGCGAGGCACTCGTCACGATCGCTGGCGTCTCGATCCCATCGTGGTTCGCGTTCGTCAACCCGTTCGCGTTCGTGCTGTTCCTGATCGCGAACCTCGCTGAGGTCGGGCGGAACCCCTTCGACACGCCCGAGGCACCCGGTGAGCTGGTGGCGGGGTACATGACCGAGTACTCGGGTGCGTACTTCGTCCTGCTGTACCTCGGCGAGTTCCTCCACATCTTCCTTGGCGGCGCGATCGTCGCGACGCTGTTCCTGGGCGGTCCTGCGGGGCCGGTGCTCCCGGGGATCGTCTGGATGCTGCTCAAGATCCTCGCAGTCTACCTGTTCACCCAGTGGGCACGGTCGGCGATCCCACGGGTGCGGATCGATCAGCTCATCGAGATCGGCTGGAAGGGGCTGCTCGTGATGAGTTTCGCCAACCTCGTGCTCACGGCGATCATCGTGGGATTCATCGCCTGATCGCTCTCACAATCATCCACCACACACCCACCAACCCATGATCGGAATCCTCAAATCGATGGCAACGACGATGAAACACGCGCTCGACGGCTCGACGTTCACTGTCGAGTACCCCGACGTCGCACCCGAGGTCAGTCCCCGTTTCCGAGGGGTCCACAAGTTCAGCCAGGAGCGCTGCATCTGGTGTCGTCAGTGTGAGAACGTCTGTCCGAACGACACGATCCAGATCGTGATGGACGAGCAGCGCAACGGCGAGCAGTACAACCTCCACATCGGCCAGTGCATCTACTGCCGTCTGTGCGAGGAAGTCTGTCCCGTCGACGCCATCCTCCTGACCCAGAACTTCGAGTTCACCGGCGACACCAAGGACGACCTCGCATACAACAAAGAGCAGTTGAAGAACGTTCCGTGGTACAAGGACATCGACCCGCTCGAATCTCGTGAACCCGACCGCGGCGCGTGGATCGGCGAGGGCGAAGGCGAAGTGGACTATCAGTAGTTTTCGGACTCGTTTCGTCACCAGTCGACGAGATGCGACGGTAATCCCCTCTTCCGATTCTCCAGTCGTGTTGGCCTGTTCGCTCGGATCGATCGAGTAGCGCCAGATCGTCTTCGGCGGCCAGATAGTGTTTCGGTCGGCCCTTCGAGATAGTCGTTGGACGTATCGGTCGCAATTCCGGCATAGTTTTTTGGTGCAAATAGACGATTGATCTGTATGGGAAAGAGAACGATAGACAGGCGAGTGCCGACGGCGGACGCTCACGGCGGGGGTTCATGAGCGATGCGGCGCTCGCGGGTGCCGGAGCGCTCGCGCTCTCGGCCACCAGCGGTGTAGTGGCGGGCAACAACGATGGTGAAACTGATTCGTCGCCGAGCGACGTGGAGGTATTGAACTACGCGCTGGCGCTGGAGCATCTCGAAGCGGCGTACTACAACGACTTCCTCGCCGAATATTCCGAAAGCGAGGTCGAGCGTTCGGCGGTGGCGAAGTACTTCGCGCGACCCACCCTCAGATACTCGACGTACCAGCAGATCCAGGACGTTCGGGATCACGAGGAGGCCCACGTCGAGGCACTCAGCCAAACGATCACCGACCTCGGCGGAACGCCGGTCGAACCTGCCGCCTACGAGTTTTCGTACGATTCGATCGCGGAGTTCGTGGCGATCGCCGACCGGCTCGAAGCCGTCGGAGTGTCGGCGTACGCCGGGGCCGCGCCGCTGATCGACAACGATGAAGTGCTGGAGGCCGCGCTCAGCATCCACTCGGTGGAGGCCGAACACCAAACGTACTTCCAACTCCTGCACCTCCAGCGGCCATCGCCCGACGCGTTCAACGAGGCGCGCTCGATGGAGCAGGTGCTCCCGATCGCCAAACAGTTCATCGCTGGCACTGACGGCGGGGCAGCCGGCGGCAACGGGCTCGTGACTGCCGAAACCGACGAGAGCGTTCCGGCGACCGTCGAGCGGATCAAAGGGCGAATCAGGGAGAATGGGTTGACACTCGTGACGACTCTCGATCACGCCGCGAACGCCGCCTCGGTCGGGATGGAGCTCCGACCGACGACGCTGCTAGTCTTTGGTAATCCGAACGTCGGCACACCACTGATGCAGGCGAGTCAAACGACGGGAGTCGATCTGCCGCAGAAGATACTGGTCTACGAGGACGAAAACGGCCGAACGAACGTGGTATACAACAGTCCGGCGTATCTCGCGGCACGACACGACATCACTGGCCAGGACGAGCGCCTCGGAACCATCGACAGTGTACTCGAAACGCTCGCTGGTAGTGACGTGAACCGACCGAGGACGAACCCGAACGCCTTGCTTGGGGACGGCAACGGCGTCGTGACCGTCGCGGGCGGCGAGAGCGTGGACGCGACCGTCGGTCGCGTTCAGCGCACGCTCGAATCGGCCGACGGTATCTCGGTCGTGACGACGCTCGACCACGCCGCGAACGCTGACTCGGTCGGGATGGAGCTCCGACCAACCACGGTCGTCCTGTTCGCCAATCCAAAGCTCGGGACGCCGTTGATGCAGGCGAGTCAAACGACGGGAATCGATCTGCCGCAGAAACTACTGGTCTACGAGGACGAAAACGGAGCGGTCAGGGTGGGATACAACGATCCGCAGTACGTCGCCGCCCGTCATGGAATCACCGGCCAGAGCGAGCGTCTGGCGACGATCGAGAACGCGTTGCGGATGATCGCCATAGGGCAATAGCGACGGCTCCGTCGGGCGAACGGTAGTCGAAGCGATCGAGGATGGGGGGCCAGTGATGGCGCGACAGCGCCGTTGCCCACGCGGGCGAGCGCTCGCGCGGGTCTCGAAACCTTCAAACACCATCCAACACGAGTGGAGCTAATGGCAGCCTTACCGTACGAGGCGATTGCGTTCGCGCTGTTCGCACTCGTCACCGTGGCGAGCAGTCTCGGGGTCGTGCTCGTGGAGGACGTGTGGCACTCCGCGCTGCTGCTCGGGGTGTCGCTTCTGAGCGTCGCCGTCCACTACGTGATGCTCAACGCGGAGTTCCTCGCGGCGATGCAGATCCTGGTGTACGTCGGCGGGGTGCTCATCCTGATCACCTTCGCCGTCATGCTCACTCGAACTGACGATCCGAAGGAGGCGGTTTCGTGACGACTCGCCCCAAGCTGAAGACGGACGGGAACTTTCTACCCGGGCTGATCGCGCTCGCGCTGTTCGGCGTGTTTGCGGCCGTCTTTCTGACAGCCTCGTTCCCGGACCCGACCGGCTTCGCCGGCGACGGGTCGATCACCGCCTCGATCGGCTACGCGATGTTCAACCTCCCCGGCGGCGTCCACCCGAGCGAGGGCTTTCTCGTCGCGTTCATCGTCATCGCGGTCGTCCTCGACGCCGCACTCGATGCGTCGGTGATGCTCGCGAAAACCGAGGAGGATGGTCGGATCGCCGGCGCACTCCGGTTCGGATCGAACAGCACCGACGACGCCACTGACGACAGTTCCGCCCGCACCGACGGCGGCCGTGACCGCTCCCGCGGCGAGGAGGGACGCTGATGGTTCCCGCCCAGTACTATCTCGTGCTCTCGGCCGCGATGTTTTGCATCGGGCTGTTCGGCATCTTGACGCGGCGGAACGCGTTGCTGTTCCTGATGAGCGTCGAGATCATGCTCACCGCCGGCAACATCAATCTCGTCGCGTTCTCGCTTCAGTACGGGAACCTCACCGGACAGGTGTTCAGCCTGTTCACGATCGCGCTCGCCGCGGCGGAGGTCGCGGTCGGTATCGGTATCATCCTCGTCCTCTACCGCAACTTCCGCGGCGTGGACGTAACGAAAGCGACGACTATGAGGTGGTAAGATGGTGGCATTCGACTACGCACCCGCGATTGCACTCCTGCCGTTCGCATCGTTCGTGATCGCACTGTTTGGCGGCCGATTCCTCCCGAAGAAGGGCGCGTTTGCGGGCATCCTCGCGACGGCCGGCTCGCTCGTGCTCTCGATCTGGATGGCGCTCACCGTCGCTGGCGGCAACACCTACAACCAGGAACTCTACACGTTCGTCGCCGCCGGGGGGATCGAACTCCATCTCGGGGTACTGATCGATCCGCTCGCGGCGCTCATGCTGATCATCGTCTCACTGGTCGCCTTCCTCGTCCACGTGTTCAGCCTCGGATACATGAACGACGAGGGTGAGCCGGGACTGCCCCGGTACTACGCCGGCCTCGGCCTCTTCACAGCGAGCATGCTCGGGTTCGTGATCGCCGACAACCTGTTCATGGCGTTCATGTTCTTCGAGATGGTCGGGCTGTGCTCGTGGCTGCTGATCGGTCACTGGTACCGCGACGACGCGCCGCCGAGCGCGGCGAAGAAAGCGTTCCTCGTCACGCGCTTCGGGGACTACTTCTTCCTCGTCGGCGTCGTCGGCATCCTCGCCACCTTCGGCACCGCAAAATTCGCTGGTGAGGAGAGTTTCCCCGGGCTGGCCGAGGTGGTGCTCGGCGAAGGGAGTGCGGGCGCGGTCTCGACGTTCGGTTTCGCCCCCGAGACGTGGTTCACGATCCTCGGTCTCCTCGTCCTCGGCGGCGTGATCGGGAAGTCGGCGCAGTTCCCGCTGCACACGTGGCTCCCCGACGCGATGGAGGGCCCGACGCCTGTTTCGGCGCTGATCCACGCCGCGACGATGGTCGCCGCCGGTGTGTACCTCGTCGCCCGGATGTACGGCTTCTACGCGCTGCTCCCGACCGTGCTCGCGATCATCGCGTTCATCGGCGGGTTCACCGCGCTGTTCGCGGCGACGATGGGCGTCGTCAAGCGCGAGATCAAGCAGGTGCTCGCGTACTCGACCATCTCACAGTACGGCTACATGATGCTCGCGCTCGGTGCTGGGGGGTACGTCGCCGCGACCTTCCACCTGATGACCCACGCCTTTTTCAAGGCGCTGCTGTTCCTCGGTGCCGGCTCGGTCATCATCGCGATGCACCACAACGAGAACATGTGGGACATGGGCGGGCTCAAGGACAGAATGCCTGTGACCTACTACACCTTCCTCGCGGGCTCGCTCGCGCTCGCGGGTATCTTCCCGTTCGCGGGCTTCTGGTCGAAAGACGAGGTGCTCTACGAGGCGCTGATCCACGGGCTCGGATCGAGTCCACTCTTGCTCGGCGCGTACGCCATGGGACTGCTCGCGGTGCCAATCACCGCCTTCTACACCTTCCGGATGGTGCTGCTCACCTTCCACGGCGAACCACGCAGCGATACGGCCCGGAACCCACACGGAGTCGGCTGGAACGTCAAAGCTCCCCTCGTCGTCCTCGGGGTGCTGGCGGTCGTCGCCGGCTTCATCAACATGCTGCCGGTGCAGAAAGTCCTCGGGATCGAGGGGATCGACTTCCTCCACCAGTGGCTCGACGGCGGGTTCGAGGGATTGACTGCCCACCACTACGGCGACCTCACCGGCTACGCGAGCGGCTACATCGGCAGTGAGTCCATAACTGTGCTGCTCGGCGTGGTCGCCTCGCTCGGGCTGGCGCTCGCCGGCGCGGGCCTCGCCTACACGCTCTACCGTGGCCCCGATCCTGACCACCACACCGACCGACTCGGTAACGCGAAGACGGTTCTCATGAGCAACTACTATCAAGACGAGTATCAGGTCTGGCTGGCCGACGCGACCGCGCGGGTCGCCCGCGCGGCCGACACGTTCGACCAAGGTATCATCGACGGCACGGTCAACGGCGTGTCGAGCGTGAGCCTGTTTTCGGGCAGCCGGATCAAACGGATCCAGACGGGTATCGTGACGAACTACGCTGCGCTCCTCTCGCTCGGCCTGGTCGCGCTCCTCGTGATCTTCGGCCTGATCGGGGGGTGGTTCTGAATGCTGATCGAGATCCTGCTCGCGCTCTGTCTGCTCGGCGCGCTGGTCGTGTTCGTCCTCCCGGACGACTACGCACCCGTCGGCGCGCTGGTCGCGAGCCTCTTCCCACTGGTGACGAGCTTCCTGATGTGGTTCGGGTTCGACGGCTCGGGCAACGCCTTCCTCGACGGCGGCACGTTGGCCTACGAGACGATGGTCCAGTGGATTTCGGTGGGCCCGTACGCGATCAACTGGCACGTCGGCGTCGACGGCATCAGCATGCCGCTCGTCGTGCTCACCACAGTACTCACGACGCTCGCGATCCTGACGGCGTGGACGCCGATCGACGAGCGCCGTTCGCAGTTCTACGGTCTCGTCCTGTTCCTCGAAACCGGCCTGCTCGGCGTGTTCGTCGCGCTGGATTTCTTCGCGTGGCTCGTCTTCTGGGAGATCGTGCTGATCCCGATGTACATGCTGATCGGGGTCTGGGGTGGCCCTCGCCGGAAGTACGCCGCGATCAAGTTCTTCGTCTACACCAACGTCGCGACGCTCGTGATGTTCCTCGGCTTCGCCGCGCTGGTGTTCGGGCTCGGCGATGCGGTCACGAGCCTCGACATGCCCGCGATCGCCCAAGCGATCCGGGCCGGAGAGCTCGGTTCGCTCGGCGGCGTCGGACCGGACACGCTCAAACTGATCGCGTTCGTCGCGATGTTCGCCGGCTTCGCGGTCAAGGTGCCGATCGTGCCGGTCCACACGTGGCTGCCGGATGCTCACGTCGAGGCTCCGACGCCCGCATCGGTGCTGCTGGCGGGCGTCCTCCTGAAGATGGGGACGTACGCGCTGCTGCGGTTCAACTTCACCATGCTGCCGGACGTGGCCGCCGATCTCGCGCCCTACATCGCGATCCTCGCGGTGGTGAGCGTGATCTACGGCGCGATGCTCGCACTCGCCCAGCAGGACCTCAAACGGATCGTGGCGTACTCGTCGATCTCGTCGATGGGGTTCGTCATTCTGGGTCTCGTGGCGTACACCGAGTTCGGGCTGGGCGGAGCGACCTTCCAGATGCTCTCGCACGGCCTGATCTCCGGGCTGCTGTTCGCGTGTGTCGGCGTGATCTACAACACGACCCACACCCGGATGGTCGGTGACATGGCGGGACTCGCCGACCGGATGCCGGTCACTACCGGCATGTTCATCGCAGGCTGTTTCGCCTACATGGGGCTGCCGTTCATGGCGGGGTTCATGGGCGAGTACTTCATCTTCCAGGGCTCGTTCGCCGCCGAGTTCGCGGGCTCGATGGTGTTCACCGCGATCGCGATGTTCGGCATCGTGATCGTGGCGGGCTACCTGCTCTACGCGATGCAGCGCACGCTGTTCGGCGAGTTCCGGCTCGATACCGATTATACGATCGGCCGGGCGGCGTTCCACGACGTGGTGCCGCTCGCGGTGCTCGTGGTCTGTATCATCGGCCTCGGTACCGCGCCCGACGTGTTCTTCGGCATGATCCAGGACGCAGTCGGCCCGCTGCTGGGGGGTGGTGCCTGAATGGCACCTCTGACCGCGCTCGCGCCGACGCTGCTGCTCGCTCTGACCGCGCTCGCGCTGTTCGTCATCGACAGCATCGACCCGCACTCGAAGAACCGCACGCTGTTCTCGGGCACCGCGACGGTCGGCTCGCTGGCCGCGCTCGTCGCTGCCGGCGCGCTGCTGGTCACCGGAACGGGAACCAATGGTGGCGTGCAGTTCTACGGCGGTCAGCTCGTCGTCGACGGGATGAGTCTCTTCTTCACGATCATCTTCACGAGCGTCGCGACGCTCGTCACGGTCGCGAGCTACGACTACCTCGCGGGCGAGACCGAACAGGCGGATTACTACACGCTCGTGATGCTCGCCGCGACCGGAATGACGCTACTCGCCTCCGCAGGCAGCCTCGCGGTCGCGTTCGTGAGCCTCGAACTCGTCTCGCTGCCGACGTACGCTCTCGTCGCCTTCCTGAAGGACAACCGTGGTAGCGTCGAAGCAGGACTGAAATACTTCCTGATCGGCGCGCTCTCGTCGGCGATCTTTGCGTACGGGATCAGCCTCGTCTACGCCGCCACGGGAAGTCTCCTCTTTAGCGACGTCGCCGCGGCCGCGGCAGAGACCGAACTCACGGGCGTGCTCGGGATCGGCGTCCTGATGGTGCTCGCCGGATTCGCGTTCAAGACCGCGAGCGTTCCGTTCCACTTCTGGGCACCGGAGGCGTACGAGGGCGCACCGGCCCCCATCTCGGCGTTCCTCTCCTCTGCCTCGAAGGCCGCCGGGTTCGTGGTGGCGTTCCGGGTGTTTACGGTGGCGTTCGGGCTCGACATCACGTCGAGCGTCGACTGGGTGCTCGCCTTCCAGATCCTCGCCGTCGTGACGATGACGCTCGGCAACTTCGCGGCCGCGACCCAGGACAACGTGAAGCGGATGTTGGCGTACTCGTCGATCGGTCAGGCGGGTTATGTCCTGATCGGCCTCGCGGCACTCGGCGGCGGGAACAATCCGTCGGTGCTCGGGATGAGTATGGTCCACCTGTTCGTGTACGGGTTCATGAACACCGGTGCCTTCCTGTTCGTCGCGCTGGTCGAGCATTGGGGCTCCGTGGGGAGGACGTTCGAGGACTACAACGGCCTCGGGCGCGAGGCACCGATCGCGTGCGTCGCGATGACGGTGTTCATGTTCAGCCTCGCGGGGATCCCGCTCGGCGGCGGGTTCCTCTCGAAGTACCTGCTGTTCTACGAGGCGGTCGGTGCGGGCTTCTGGTGGCTCGCCGCCGTCGGCGTCGTCAACAGCGTGCTGTCGCTGTACTACTACAGCCGGGTCGTCAAGGCGATGTGGCTCAACGACCCTGCCAGCGATCTCTCGCTCAATAGCTACCCGATCGGGCTGTACACCGCGGTGGTCGCCGCCGGTCTGGTGACGGTGCTCTTGATCCCCGCGTTCGGGCTCGTCACCGATCCGGCCATCGACGCTGCCGCCGCGCTGTTCTCCTGACGTTCGGCCGTCGAGTTTTCGACGGCGGATGAAACGTTATTTTCACGATTTAGTGACTGAGGGTTGTCAGTTCGATAGCGACTGCTATTGATGTTCGTCCGCAGAACGCGAAGGCTGCCCGTATTGGCGATGAGCGCTTGCACAGCTATCCGGAGTGGCGGTGCTGTGCGGTAGCGGTGGCTGTGCGGAAGCTATGCGGTGGCGGTGCAGAAGCTGTGTAGTGGCGGTGCGGAGGCGGAAGGAAGCCACGCGGCCGCGTTTATCGCGGCCGCACGGGGAGGGACGGGGACTTCAGCGCGTGCCGCCACGAGGCGCGTAGCGCCTCGGCCCGTGCGAACGGGCGGGCCGCCCGTGAGCAGACGCGACAGCGCGGGTCGCGCAATGCTGTCCTGGTGGTGCTGAAAATCGAAGATTTTTCGCATGCCAAAAACGCCGCTGCGCGGCGTTTTTGAGCAACATGAAAAGGGCGAGGAACCGCCGTCAGGCGTCCGGCCGAGCGTAGCGAGGCCGGATGCGCGGGCCGATGGCCCGCGCAGTTCCGAGGGCTTTCAGGGGAACGTACCGCCCTCTTCGTGGGCGTCGAGGATGCGCCGGATGGCGACGACGTAGGCGGCCATCCGAAAAGTGGGAAGGTCGCGGTCCTCGAACGTTTCGACGAGCCCGTCGAAGGCGTTCACGATCACCGTTTCGAGTTCGTCGTTGACGCGCTCTTCGGACCAGTAGAACCGCCGGCGATTCTGCACCCACTCGAAGTACGAGACCGTGACACCGCCGGCGTTGGCGAGCACGTCGGGAAGGACGTAGACGTCGCGGTCGGCCAGCACGTCGTCGGCTTCGGGCGTCAGCGGCCCGTTCGCGGCCTCGACGATCACGTCGGCCGCGACGTCTGCCGCAATGTCGGCGTCGATGGCGTTTTCGAGCGCCGCCGGGATCAGGAGATCGACGTCGAGGGTGAGGAGTTCCCGGTTCGAGAGCTCCTCGTCGGCGTCCGCGTACTCGGCGACGCTACCGGTCTCGTTTTTGTGGTCCTTGACGGCTTCGGCGTCGAGGCCGTCGTCATTGTATACTGCACCGCTCGAATCCGAGACCGCGACGACGGTCGCACCGCGCTCGTCGAGGAGACGGGCGGCGATCGCGCCGGCGTTGCCGTAGCCCTGCACGGCGACCGTCGCGTCCGCGACGTCAGTGCCGAGATAGTCGAACGCTTCGCGCGCGGTGAGCATCACGGAGCGGCCCGTCGCCTCGACGCGGCCCTCGCTGCCGCCCGACGCGATCGCTTTGCCAGTGACGGTGCCGGGTGCGGTGGTGTTCTCAAGGGTCTCGTAGGTGTCTTTGATCCAGTTCATCTCGCGCTGGCCGGTGTTGACGTCCGGTGCGGGGATGTCCCGATCCGGACCGATCAGCGGCCGGAGCTCGGTCGCGAACGAGCGGGTGATGCGTTCGAGTTCCACTGCGGAATACTCCTTGGGATCGATGACGATGCCGCCCTTTCCGCCGCCGTAGGGGATGTCGACCACCGCGCACTTGTACGCCATCCAACCCGAAAGCGCCTTGACTTCGTCACGGGTGACACCCGGATGATAGCGGATGCCGCCCTTGTAGGGACCGCGGTCGCCGTTGAACTGTGAGCGGAAAGCTTTGAACGTCGCCAGCGATCCGTCGTCGTCCTCGATCGAGAGGGTGGTTTCGAGCACGCGCTCGGGGTGTTTGAGCCGTTCGAGTTGGTCGTCGGATGCATCGAGATGAGCTGCGGCATCGTCGATTTGCTCCTGGAGGCTCTCGAACGGGTTCACCTGCTCGGACATACCCGTACCTCGCCGAGCCGCCTGTTAAGCGTGTCGAGATACATACCACACGAATAATATTGAGGTGTATAAGGTAATCAGCGACCGGCGGCGTCCGCCCGCTCGATGACTCGTTCGGCCTGGGCGATCAGCGGCGCATCGATCATCTCGCCGTCGACCCTAAACACGCCCCGTCCGTCGGCGTCGGCCTCGGATCGCGCGTCGAGCACGCGCTCGGCCCACTCGACATGCTCCGGACTCGGGGTGTAGGCGTCGTTGATCGGATCGACCTGTGCAGGGTGGATCGCCATCTTACCGTCGTAGCCGAGTTCGACGGCGAATTCGGTTTCCGTTCCGAGTCCTTCCTCGTCCTCGATATCGGTGAACACCGTATCGATGGCGTCGACGCCGGCCGCACTCGCCGCGAGGACGGCGTGCTCGCGGGCGTAGAGCACTTCTGTTCCCTCCTCGGTCCGACTCGCGCCGAGATCGGCCGCGAGATCCTCCGCGCCGAAGCACACTGCGGTCGTGGGCTCGGCGGCGGCGATTTCCTCGGTATGGAGGATTCCAGGGGCAGTTTCGACCAGCGCGAACACCGGGAGGTCGTGGCCACGCTCGGTGGCTCCCTCGGCGAGCGAGCGAACGTCTTCGCGCGTTTCGGCTTTCGGCAGCATGAGCGAATCGAGTCGGTGTTCGTCGGGCGCGTCGTCGAGGAGGACGTCGAGATCGGCGGTCGAATCGGTGGAACTGACCCGAACACAGACCTCGCAGTCGGGGTCGAACCCGGCGAGTACGTCGGCGACCGCTGTGCGGGCCTCGGCCTTCCGGGCGGGCGCGACTGCGTCCTCGAGATCGAACACCACGACGTCCGCGCCGGTTTCGGGAGCCTTTCGGCACATCTCGGGTCGATCACCGGGCGAGAACAGCACGCTTCTGCGAGCCATACGCGTGTTGGGACGGCAGGGGGTTTCAACGATGTGTCCGACGCACCACCGACGGTGGCGGCGCTGTGGTGGCGGCTCACCGGTGGCTTTTCGGCGCAAGCGCGAGAGGGGGGCCGTATGGTCGGACGCTACTACGAGGACTACGACGAGGGCGAGACGATCGAGCACGACAAACGCCGGACGGTGAGCGAGAGCGACAACCAACAGTTCTGTGACATGACGATGAACCAGCAGCCGCTCCACCTCGACAGCGAGTTCGCCGGGGAGAGCCAGTTCGGCGAGCGACTCGTCAACGGGCTCTATACGATGAGTCTCGCGGTCGGTCTCACGATCCCCGACACGAGCGATGGCACCATCGTTGCCAACCTCTCGTACGACGACGTCGAACACCCGGCCCCGGTTTTCCACGGCGACACCATCCGTGCGCGTTCGACCGTCGTCGAGAAACGCGAGACCAGCGACGGCGAGCGCGGCGTCGTCACGATGCACGTCGAGGCGTTCAACCAGAACGACGACCTCGTCTGCGAGTTCGATCGAACCACGCTCTCGCTGAAACGCGACCACGTCGAGTGATCGGTCGTTTCGAACCGTCGATCGACCTTTCCGAATCACGACCGAACTCCCGGAAACGCACCGCGGGCCATTCGATGCGGATGGTCGTCACCAAAAGGAATTTATTCCGATAACGTGTGGAAGACAGCAACCTCCAACAGCAGGATGGCAGCGTGATGGAATCTCGACTGTTGGGAATCCGGACACGTCGATCGTCCATCGTCGCTGGGAGGAAAATTTGAACAATGACACGAACGAACGAACGACACCGAAGTTTGCTTCTCGCCGGCCTGATCGTCATGGCGGCTGCCGTCGGTACCGTCGGCGCGGTCGGGACGGTCGGTGCACAGGACGCCGGTAACGAGACCAGTGAGAACGCGAGCGAGGAGGACTTCTACAGCCCCTCGGCTGAGGATCCGCTGAACGCGCGATTCAGGGACTGTTGTGCGAACACCGTCGACTCGACCGACGGCGACGTACTCAACCTCAACATCGTCTACGGGCCGGCACAGGAGTCCTACGACGTCGAGGTCTCTGCCTCGAACCTCAGCGACGAGCAGATCGACGCGATCACCTACGGCAACGACACGGACCTGTCGCCCGCTGACCTCGAACGGACCGATATCGTTGGTATGGACTTCACTGACGTCCCGGCCGGTGAGTACGAGTTCACTGTGACCGTCGTCGGTGAGGACGCCGAGACTACCGTCCCACTCGAAGTCACCGGCGAGTCGGCAGCCGAGGATGCGTCGAACCAGTCGGCAACTGACGAAACGACGACTGCCGAGGAAACCATGTCGGCCAACGACACGTCGGCCAACGATACCGGGGCGAGCAATGCAACGACGATAGTCAACGAAACGACGACCGACACCCCAGCCAACGGAACGACGACCGGTGCGACGACCAACGAGACTGGAAACGAGACCGAGATGGGTGTCGAGAACGGAACGATGGCGAACAGGACGATGAACGAGACGAGCGAGAACGTGTCGGTGATGGCGGAGCCGGACTCGGCGAACGCGAGCGCGAACCACACGGTATCGGCGGTCGTGAC
>NZ_AOMD01000017.1 GCF_000336915.1 Halococcus saccharolyticus DSM 5350
CGACCGCCGATACCGTGTGGTTCGCGCTCGCGTTCGCCGAGTCCGGCTCCGCCATCACCGACACGTTCTCGCTCGTCTCGTTCATCGTCTCGTTACCCATGGTTTCGTTCGCCATGGTCTCGTTCGCCATCGTCGTCTCGTTTCCAGTCTCGTTGCCAGCGTCCTGTGCGCCGACCGTTCCGACCGCGGCGACAGTGCCGACTGCGGCTGCCAGCACTACCAGCCCGGCGAGGAACAGGCTCCGACGTGTATCGTGCGTTCGTGTCATGTTTCGGATATTATCGTGTCATGGAAGCGATGGACGTTCCGAGCCGGGTCGCCCGAAACGATCGCCGGCGATGGAGGCCGCCACCACCCATGAGTGACTTCGATGACTGAGATACACCGACCTCGTAAAATCCTTTTGGTATTATGTACCAGCCCGCGAGACGAACGATCGGCGACAGACGCGAGCGCCCGTCCACGATCGAGTGCGGACGGCTCGTTCGGTGGTACAGTCGCGAAGAACGAAACGCTGATAGAAATCCCTCGAATCGAGCAGCGATCAGTCGCGGCGTGCGGCCACGAGCGCGGCCGCGAGCAGCGCCACGACACCGACGATCAACGTGAAGCCCGGGCCACCCGCTGCTGTCGTCTCCGCGCCACCGCTACCGTTCGTCCCGTTTGCAGCGGCCCCACCGTCAGCAGCAGCGGTGTCGCCGTTGCCGGCAGTCGTCGCTTCACCCTGGGTCGTCCGGGTTTCGTTCGCAGTGGCACCCATCTCTGCCTCGGTCGTCCCCGTCGTCTCGGTCGTTTCGTTCGTCTCGGTGGTCTCGGTGCCACCGGTGGTGGTCATCATCGACTCGTTGGCCTCGGCGATGTCGAGGGTGGTGTTCGCGAACGTCCCGTTG